>DASVWD010000020.1 GCA_036389795.1 Longimicrobium sp. | reverse complement strand
CGGTAGCGGTCGTCCGCGGGCTGGCTCCACTCCACGCGGCGGACGAACGGGTCCTCGGGCCCGTAGTGCAGCCAGTTGGTGCGCGTCTCCGCCCCGTAGACGTCGATCACCAGCCGGCTGCTGTCCGCCCGCACCTCGAACGGGAGCCGGTCCGACACCGTGAGCCGCACGTCCACCCAGTCGCGCGAGGGCGCCAGCCGCACCGCCGCCACCGTCCCCGCCGGCAGCGGCGTCCCCGGCGGCAGCAGGCGCACCTCGTTCGCGGCCACCCACACCGTCTGCCCCTCCGCCAGCCGCACCCGGTACGCCCCCGCCCGCTCGCCGGTGATGGTGAAGCGCGTGCCGTTGGGGAAGAACCAGTGGTACGGCGTCCCCCCGCCGGGGATCGCCGTGGCGATCACCGTCCCGTCCGCCCGCTGGCCCGCCGCCACCCCCACCCGCGCCTCCCCCGCGCGCAGCACCCCCAGCGACAGCTCCAGCGGCGCGCGCACCGTGTCCGTCCCGCGCACCAGCTCGAGCATCGCCGTCCCCGCGCCGGCCCTCGGCCCCACCAGCGTGGCCGCGCCCACCTCGCGGTCGCGGGCCACCAGGGGGAGGTTGGCCGGGAACGACCCCGCGTACTCGGTGAACTCGCGCGGCCGGAGCGCCAGGTCCTGCTGGAACCCCTCGTCGCGCTCCGTCGCCACGCGCTCGGCGAGGGGGATCGAGGTGCCGTCGGGGAAGACGATCCGCGCCCGCGCCCCCGGCGTGGCCCGGAAGCGCACCTCGACGACCTCCCCCTCCGCCACCGTCACCACCCCGCGCGGCCCGATGCTGCCGGAGACGAACGCCAGCTCGCCCCCCGCCGCGGGCGCCGCCTGCCGCGCCGGGACGCGCACCGTGCGCCGGAGCGTCGCCTGCTGTCCGCTGGCCGACGCGACCACGTCGTAGACCCCGTTCGGCGGCACGGGGAGGAAGCCCAGGAACGCCCCGTTCGGCGCCACCTCGACGGCCGCGCCGTTGATGGTGAGCCGCGCCCCGCCCGTCCCCACGCTCCCGAAGATGAAGTTGCTGTCGCTCGCCGCGAGCTGCGCCCCCTCGGCCGGGTAGACCACGTCGATCGCCAGCGGCCCCGTGCGCGCCGGCACCGGCGGCAGCCCCTCCCCGCGCGGCGCCTCACCCACCGGTCCGGGCGCGGCGGCGGGCGCGGGCGCGGGCACCGGCGCCGGACGCCGCCCCGGCCCGCACGCGGCGACGAGAGAAATCACCACCGGCAATGCACGTCGAATCATCGCATCCATCCACGAACGCAACCCTGCGACGCCTCACCGAACCCGTAAAGTACCCTCTCCCGAAGTTGGGAGAGGGTGGCGACGCGGTAGCGGCGCCGGGTGAGGGCCCGAGCGGAGCCGGCCGAACGAACCGGCGCCGGGAAATGCAACGAAGGAGCCCGCGCAGGCGGGCTTTTCGCCGTCGTAGCCGCGGGTTCACCCGCCTTGGGACAGACGCCCGGACCGATGATCTCACCTCTCCGCGACCACCGGCCCCTCCGCCACCTCGCCCGTGTGCTCGGCCGCCCCCAGCGGCGCGTCGCGGTGCCAGGGCGCGAAGATCGGCAGCAGCAGGAGCCCCGGGATGCCGATCACCACGGTGAAGAGGAAGAACCCCGGCCACCCCATCTTGTCCGCGATCGCCCCCGCCGGCGAGGCCAGGAAGTCGCGCCCCGCGGCCGTCAGGCTGGAGAGCAGCGCGTACTGCGTGGCCGAGAAGCGCTGGTTGCAGAGCGCCAGCAGGAACGCCACGAACGCCGCCGTCCCCAGCCCCGCGCAGAAGTTCTCCACCGTGATGGCGCCCGTCATCACCGCGTAGTCCTTCCCGCGCAGCGAGAGCGTGTAGTAGCCCAGGTTGCTTACGATCTGCAGGATGCCGAACAGCCAGAGCGAGCGGTTGATCCCCAGCTTGGCCAGCAGCGTCCCCCCCGCCAGCACGCCCACGATGGTGGCCGCCAGCCCCACCCCGTTCTTCACCACCCCCACGTCCGTCTGCGTGAAGCCGAGGCCCTTCTCCGAGATCAGCAGCGGCGTGGCCATGTTCGCCGCGAACGAGTCGCCCAGCTTGTAGAGGACGATGAACGCCAGGATCGCGATGGCCCGCCCCGCGTGCGCGCGCTGGAAGAACTCCTGGAACGGCAGCACCACGGCGTCGCGCAGCGTCTGCGGCGGCGGCGCGCGCAGCACCGGCTCCGGCGCGATCAGGGTGCCCGCGATCCCCACCAGCATCAGCGCCGCCATGATCAGGTAGACCGTGGGCCAACTGAGCCGGTCGGCCAGGATCAGCCCCAGCGACCCCGCCAGCAGCATGGCCACGCGGTAGCCCAGCACGCCGATCGAGGCCCCCGCCCCCAGCTCGCGCTCCTCCAGCGCGTCCGCCTTGTACGCGTCGAAGACGATGTCCTGCGACGCCCCGATGAACGCGATGGCGATGGCCGTGGCGGAGAGCAGCCGGAGCCCCTTCGACGGGTCGTGCAGCGCCATCGCCGCGATGGCGAGCATCAGGAGCACCTGGAGGAGGAGGAGCCAGCCGCGCCGGCGCCCCATGAACGGCGGCGTGTAGCGGTCCATGAAGGGCGCCCACAGCCACTTCCAGGTGTAGGGGAACGAGATGAGGCTGACGAAGCCCAGCGTGGCCAGGTCGATCCCCTCCACCGAGAGCCAGGCCTGGAGGGTGTCGCGGGTGAGGAGGAAGGGGAGCCCCGACGCGAAGCCGAGCAGCAGCATCGCCGCCATCTTGCGCTGTCCGAACATGCGGAACAGCGACGGGGACCGGTGCTCGCGAACCGCGGTGTCGTCGGCCAAGGTCATCCCCTCCCCTCGTCAGGAACCCGCCCCGCCGTTTGCAAAATCAGTGCGAAGTGCGAGGTGCGAGGTGCGAAGTGCGAAAGCGCGCACACCCGACGGATGTCGTCCCGACGGGTGCGGTAGCAACCCGGGGGATCTACTCGGCGTTGCTGGTGGGTCGCGAGTCGACAGGGACCCTGATGCCACCAACCGGTTACTCCGCAGTCCACACGAATCCAGTGTCAGGGGAGAAACGCACCTTCCCCGAGCTCTTCATCCAGATCGACCGGAATTCCTTCGACCAGTTCGCGCGCACTGGCGACGACGTCCGGATCCAGCGGCCGGATCAGTTCCGGATGCGCGACCATCTCCCGCTCCAAGAACGCAAGGTAGGCCTGGAGCACGGGATCGTTTTCGAGCGCGCCGGCCTCTTCCGAGCAGGACATACGATCCTCGGTTCCCGTGCAGATGCTCGTACAATCGGAAATTCCCGTAGGGGCGAGGCATGCCTCGACCGGCGGATGCCAGCCCCTGTGCTGCAGGCGGCCACTCGCGCCGAGGCCACCTGTCTTCGGACTCGCATGCTCGCCCCTACGGAACACCTCGCGCTGACAAGGCTGCGAAGCGATCTGCGCGGTCCGAAGAACATCAACGACCTGCAACCAGTCGCCTAGCGGTCGAACCCCGTCGCGAAGCCGGCCATCCCACCCGTCTCCCCCAGCAGCCACGCGGCCACGGCCTCCTGCATGATCGCCTCGCCGCCCCAGGCGGCCAGCAGGTGGCGCGGCTCGGGGACCTCGTTCGCCAGGCGCGGGTGGCTGAAGAGGAGGAGGGTGGCGTCGGGCGCCTCCGCCGCGATCTCCCGCACCCGCGCGCGCGCCGCGGCCGAGATGCCGGGCCGCCCCTTCCAGGCGCGGATGTCGGAGTAGAGCGTCACCAGCGGCGCGCCGCCGTCCGACAGCTCTACCCCCGCGCGCCGGAGCGCCGCGGGAAAGGCGTCGCGCGGGTACGGCGGCCACGGCCCGCCCGCGTCGTCCTCGATCTCGAGCAGCCGGACCGGGCCCCGGGGCAGCCGCGGCTCCCCGCGGCAGACGCGCAGCGAGCGCACCGCGATCTCCAGCGCCCAGCGGCGGTCCTCCTCGCGCCCCACCTCGCCCGCCGCGGGGCCGCGGACGCGCTCCGCGGCCGCCGCGATCCGCGCCGCCGCGTCCTCCACCCGCGCGCGCGGGAGGCGCCCGTCCTCCACCGCCCGCTCCACGCCGCGGATCACCGCCTCGGCGTCCTGCGGGTAGAGGAGCGCGTCGCAGCCGGCCGCGATGGCCAGCACGGCCGCGCCCGCCTCGCTCCCGCCCTCGGTGAGCCCCTCCATGATCATGGCGTCGGTCACCACCAGCCCGCCGAAGCCCATCTCCCCCCGCAGCACGCCGCCCAGGATGCGGGGCGAGAGCGTCGCCGGCAGCTGCGTGGGATCGAGCGCCGGATAGGAGACGTGCGCCGTCATCACCGTGTCGGCGCCCGCGTCGATGGCCGCGCGGAAGGGGCGCAGGTCGTCCTCCAGCGCCTCGCGCGGCACCGCCACGGTGGGGCGCTCCGCGTGCGAGTCGCCCACCGTGCGCCCGTGCCCGGGGAAGTGCTTGGCGCACGAGAGCGCGCCCCCGCGCCGGCACCCGCGCACCCACGCCGCCACCTGCGCCGCCACCTCGCCGCTGTGCGTCCCGAACGCGCGCACGCCGATGATCGGGTTCTCCGGCTCCAGGTCCACGTCCGCCACCGGCGCGTAGACCCAGTTCACCCCCAGCGCGCGCGCCTCGCGGGCCGTCAGCTCCCCCGCGCGCTCCGTCACCTCCGGGTCGCCCAGGAAGCCGATGGCCGCGGCCGGGGGCAGGGGCGTGGCGCCGCGGAACTGCTGCCCCGCCCCGCGCTCCAGGTCGCTCGCCACCAGCAGCGGGTGCGGGGAGCGGCGGTGCAGCTCGGCCGTGAGCCCGCGCACCGCGTCCGCCTCCCCGCCGAAGAGGATGAAGCCGCCGACGCCCAGCTCCAGCCCCCGCTCGATCGTCTCCCGGAACCCCTCGAATCCAGACTCGGCGCTCCACCTCAGCGCCGGCAGCAGCAGACGCGCAACGTTCACCGCCCCACTCCTCTCCTCGTCCGATCAGGATCGATCCGCCGAAATCCGGGCCCGCGCCCCCCACGCATCACCCGGTCCACCCGCGCGGCCGCGACGGCGAGCCGAAGTAGATCACCCTCCCCCGAGTGTGTCGAGAGGAGGGCGGCGAAAGACCCGTCGAACCGGATAAACCGACCGGCATTCAGCGGATGGTGCATGCGGGCATCCGTGCCGCTGCCGCGCCCGACCCACCTGCCCGGGTGAGTAGATCCTTCGGCCCTGCAACCATCCGGGCGGACGCTGGTTCCGTGTGATCGGGCCTCAGGATGACATCACTCAGCACTCACGTACTCACGTACTCACGTACTTTCGCACTTTCGCACTTCGCACTTTCGCACTCTCTCACTTCCGCACTTACCTCCGCGGCGCCCCCTCCGCCGTCGTCGGCAACGCGAACGACGTCACGTCCGGGCCGCGCAGCACGAAGCCGTCGCGCGCCTCGCCGACGACCATCACCCGCACGGGCGACGCCCCGTGGAAGCGGTCGGGGCGGATCACGGCGTGCAGCGTCCCCAGCGGCTCCGGCGTCCCGCCCCCGAACGAGGCGCGCATCACCTGGTAGTCGACCTCGGTGGTGTTGCCGAGCCCCCGCCGGCGCGACCCCGCCACCTCGCGTGCGAACACGAAGCTCTCGCTGAACGGCACCAGCCGCGGCGCGATCCCCCCCGACACCACGCGCGTCTGCCCGCTCGCCAGCTCGCGGATCTGGATCTGCCGGTCGGCCTCGAACACCACCGCGCGGCGGCGGGGGTCGAAGAACGCCGGCACCACGTCGTCCACCACCTCCACCTGCTGCGCCAGCGGCACCAGCCCCCCCTCGCCGGGGAGCTCCACCCACAGCGCCCCCACGCTCACCCGCCCCACCGTGTCGGCCTGGGCCGCGTGGAAGACGATGCGCGGCACCGTGTCGTCGCCCGCCGTGCGCAGGTCGCCGCGCTCGTTGCGGGCGAGCCGCGCCCCCCTCGCCTCGAAGAGCGTCAGGAGCTGCCGCGCCACCGTGCGCACCTGCGGGTCGTCTTCCTCCGGCAGCAGCGCGCGCAGGAGGGGCGCGTCCTCCACGTCCAGCCCCTGCAGCGCCCCCAGCCGCACGCGCGACCACGGGTCGCTGAGCGCCGCCCGCAAGGCGTTCCTGGCCTGCGGGCTGTCGGCCGCGAAGCGCTGCAGCCCCACCACGGCGGCCGCCCGCACCGGGTCCGACGTGCTGGACACCAGCAGCCGCCTGAGCACCCCCACCGCGTTGAAGCCGCGCCGGTCCGCCAGCAGGGTGATGGCGTTGGCGCGCACGTTCTCGTTCACCGAGGGGTCGGTGGCCAGGTCGATCAGCACCTCGTCCAGCTCCGGCCCCATCACCTCCAGCCGCGCCCGCTGGCGGTAGAACGCCGGGTCCGGCTCCTCCTCGTTCAGCACCCTGACGGTCTCGTAGTACAGGCGCTGGTAGCCGTAGCGCGGCGGCGGCGTGCGGCGCAGCAGCGAGGCGCACCCGCCCAGCAGCGCGAGCGCCGCGAGCGTCGCCAGCAGGCGCGCCGGGCGGCGGAGCGTGGATCGGGTGGGCAGGAGGGGCATCAGGTCGCGGGTGCGTGGATCAGGGAGCCGGCGCGGGCGCCGGGCGTCAGCGAGCCGAGGACGCGCGGCCCCGCCGCCCCCGTGGCCTCGGGGACGTTGGCGGGGATCCCGCGCAGGTGCGCCCACGCCAGCAGCGCGAACGCCACCGCCTCCTTGGCGTCGGGGTCCACCCCCAGCGCGTCGCCGCCCAGCACGGGGAGCGGCGCCAGCAGGTCGCGGATGCGCGCCATCAGCGTGGGGTTGTTCGCCCCGCCGCCGCTCACCACCACCTCGTCCACCCCGCGGGGGACCACCCAGCGCCGGTACGCGTCGGCGATCGAGCGCGCCGTGAGCTCGGTGAGCGTGGCCACCAGGTCCAGCCAGTCGCGGTCGCCCTCCGGCCGCACGGCCTCGGCCAGGCGCTCCACGAAGGGGCGGCCGAACTCCTCGCGGCCGGTGGACTTGGGCGGCGGCGCGGCAAAGTACGGGTGGGCGAGCAGCTCGTCGAGGAGCGCCGCGTCCACCTCCCCCCGCGCGGCCAGCTTCCCGTCGCGGTCGAAGGTGAGCCGCCCCCCGGTGGCGATCTCCACCGCCGCGTCGATCAGCGCGTTCCCCGGCCCCGTGTCGAAGGCGAACACGGGCTCCTGGCTCCCCTTCGGCGGCACGCGGGTGACGTTGCCGACCCCGCCGATGTTCTGCAGCGCCCGCGCCCGCCCCGGCGCGGCGAAGAGGACGCGGTCCACCCAGGGCACCAGCGGCGCCCCCTGCCCCCCGGCCGCCATGTCGCGCACGCGGAAGTCCGCCACCACCGTGCACCCCGTGCGCTCCGCGATCGTCGCCGGGTCGCCGAGCTGCAGCGTCGCCCCACGCTTCTCTTCCGTCGGGGGCCGGTGCCACACCGTCTGCCCGTGCGAGCCCACCGCGTCGACGCGCTCCGGCGCGACGCCGGCCTCCGCGCACACCTTCAGCACCGCCTCGGCCAGCCACTCGCCGACTTGCGCGTGCAGCCCGCAGAGCGCCTCCGCGCTCCCGCGCAGGATGGCGTCGTGGATGGCGGCGCGGCGCTCCTCGCCGTAGGGGAGGGTGAGCGAGTGGAGCACGCGGGCGCGCACGTCGTCCGCGTGCTCCCCCTCCACCTCCACCAGCGCCGCGTCCACCCCGTCGAGCGAGGTGCCCGACATCAGGCCCACCAGGAGCACGCCCTCACCCCTCGTGGTGCGCGGCGCGGATCGCCGACAGCACGGCCCCGTCCAGCGCCACCCCCGCCTGCAGCAGCTGGAACGCCGTCACCGGGTGCCCGGCGATCTCCGTGCGCCAGTCCCACACCTCGATCCCGCGCCGCTGCACCGCCGCGAAGTTGCGCGAGCGCATCGCCGCGAACTCGTCCACCCGCGCCCCGGCGTCCATCGCGCCCAGGCCGTCGATCCCCGCCCCGTCGCCCGGGAGCGTGCGCCGCTCGCGCATGGCCACCAGCGCCTCGGTGGTGAGCGCCTCGTGGGCCAGCAGCATGGCCAGCGGCTCCAGCAGCTCCTCCTCGCCCACCGTCCAGCGCGCGTCGGCGATCGTGTCGCGCAGGGCGCGCGGGCCCAGCTCGAAGCGCACGAGCAGGTCCTCCCACTCGGCCTCCGAGGGCGGGCGCTCGGGGAAGCCCTCGAAGCGGCCGGTCATCCGGGCCCGCGGCCCTGCAGGATCTCGCCCAGCCGGCCGCCCGCGCGCCGCAGCATCTCCGACGCCTTGCGCCGGTCGACCTCGCACCAGTGCATCACCATGGCCGTCTTCACGCTCCCCCCGGACCGCTTGAGCAGGTCGGCCGCCGCCGCGCGGTCCAGGTCCAGCGTCTCCATCAGGATGCGCTCGCTGCGGTCCTGAAGTTTCTGGTTCGTGGCCCTGAGGTCAACCATCAGGTTGCCGTAGACCTTCCCCAGCCGGATCATCGCCGCCGTGGTGACGGTGTTCAGCACCATCTTGGTGGCCGTCCCCGCCTTCATCCGCGTGGACCCGGTCACCACCTCGGGCCCCACCAGCGGCGCGATCACCACGTCGTACACCTCCAGCATCCACGGCTCGGGCGGCGTGCAGAGCAGGAAGCCCGTCTTGGCGCCGCGCTGCTTGGCGCGGGTGAGCGCCCCGTGCACCCAGGGCGTGCTCCCCGACGCCGCGATCCCGAAGGCGAAGTCGTCGGGCCCCAGCCCCAGCTCGTCGGCCCGGGCCGCGCCGTCCTCGCGGCTGTCCTCCGCGCCCTCCACGGCCCGCACCAGCGCGTCGGGCCCGCCGGCGATCACCCCCTGCACCATCTCCGGGGGCGTGCCGTAGGTGGGCGGCATCTCGGTGGCGTCCAGCACCCCCAGCCGCCCCGACGTCCCCGCGCCGAAGTAGACCATGCGGCCGCCCGCGCGGAAGGTCTCCTCGGCCATGTCGACGGCCCGGGCCACCTGCTCCAGCTGGGAGGCGACGGCGGGGGCGACGCGGTGGTCCTCTTCGTTGATCACCCGGACGATCTCCAGCGCCGAGAGGCGGTCGATGTCCGTGGTGGCGGGGTTGCGCTGCTCGGTGAGCCGGGGGTCGAGCGGGGGCTTCTGGATCATCACGCGGTGGCGAGGGGACCGGCGCGCGTGGCGCCACGGGAGCGAGTCTCCCGCCGACGCCCCAACGTGCGCGCTCCCGGGCGCGGATGCAAGAGCCCGGCCCGCTCCGAACCGCGAGGGAACAGGGGACAGGGAACAGGAGACAGCCAGCGAAGTCGTCTCTGTGCACTTCCCACCTCGCACTTCGCACTGAGCACCGTCGTTCCGCTTCGAGCGGCATTGTCGCGGCGCCAGCCGTGATGCCCCCTCCCCGGCCCTCCCCCGCTGCGCGGTGGAGGGAGACCTCATCGCGCACCCGCGGACACCCGGTCGAGGCAGGCTTCGCCTTACGCACAGATTCTCGTCCCGCCCGTCGCGCGAAGGGCCCGGGTGTTCCCCTCTACCGCGCAGCGGGGGAGGGGAGCGCGCCCTCCGGCTGCGAGGAACGAGCAGCCGAGGGCCGCGCGGGGGAGGGGGCACCCCCCATTGCCCCGCCCCCGCCCCGCCCGTCATCTTCAGGAACGCACGACAGCCCCGGATCGCGACTCTCGAAGCCGTTTCCGCTCGCTGGCCCCTGTTCCCTGTACCCTGTCCCCTGCAGTTCACGATGCCGCTCCGCCGCCTCGCGCTCCTCCCGCTCCTCCCGCTCTTCGCCGCCACCGCGGCCACCGGCTGCGCCCCCGAGCGCGACGCCTGGGCCGCCACCGAAGCGGCGGCGGCCGCCGCCGCCGACAGCGCGGTCCGCTTCCCCGCCGCGTGGGACTTCCAGCGCGACCGCGTGGCCCCCGTCCTCGCCTCGCGCGGGATGGTGGTCACCACCGACCGCGTGGCCAGCGAGATCGGCGCCGAGATCCTGCGCAGGGGCGGCAACGCCGTCGACGCCGCCGTGGCCACCCACTTCGCCCTGGCGGTGGTGAACCCCGAGGCCGGCAACATCGGCGGCGGCGGCTTCCTGGTGGTGCGCATGGCCGACGGGACCACGGCCGCGCTCGACTTCCGCGAGAAGGCGCCACTCAAGGCCACGCGCGACATGTACCTCGACGCGCAGGGCAACGTCTCCGACAGCCTGTCGCTCGTCGGCCACCTGGCGGCCGGCGTCCCCGGCTCGGTGGCGGGGATGTGGGAGGCGCACCGGCGCTTCGGCAAGCTGCGCTGGGCCGAGCTGGTGCAGCCCGCCATCGCCCTGGCCGAGGGGATCGTGGTCCACGAGCGGCTGGCGGGCTCGCTCAACCGGAACGAGAAGGAGCTGCGGCGCTTCCCGGCCACCGCCCGCATCTTCCTCCCCGAGGGCCGCGCCCCCGTGGTCGGCGAGCGGCTGGTGCAGCGCGACCTGGCCGAGACCTTCCGCCGCATCCAGCAGCACGGCGCCAACGGCTTCTACCAGGGCCGCACCGCCGAGCTGGTCGAGGCCGAAATGCGGCGCGGCGGCGGATTGATCACCCGGGAGGACCTGGCGCAGTACCGCGCCGTCTGGCGCGACCCGCTGCGCTTCACCTACCGCGGCCACACGGTGATTTCGATGCCCCCGCCGTCGTCGGGCGGGGTGACCATGGCGGAGATGCTCAAGATCCTGGAAGGCTACGACCTGCGCTCGCTCGGCTTCCTGTCGCCGCAGCACGTGCACCTCTTCGTCGAGGCCGCGCGGCGCGCCTACGCCGACCGCAACGCGTACCTGGCCGACCCCGACTTCGTGCCGCAGCCGGTGGCGCGCATGGCCTCCGACGCGTACGCCAGGGAGCGCCGCGCCACCATCCGCCGCGACCGCGCCACCCCCTCCGCCGACGTCGCGCCCGGCCTGGGCCCCGCCCCCGTCGCCGCGCGCACCGAGGGTGAGAACACCACGCACTACTCCATCGTCGACGGCCTGGGCAACGCCGTCGCCGTGACGACCACGATCAACTCGCTGTACGGGAGCCTGGTGACGGTGGAGGGCGCCGGCTTCCTGCTCAACAACGAGATGGACGACTTCACCTCCAAGCCCGGCGTCCCCAACCAGTTCGGCCTGGTGCAGGGCGCCGCCAACGCCATCGCCCCGGGCAAGCGCATGCTCTCGGCGATGTCGCCCACCATCGTGCTGGACCCGCGCGGCCGCGTGCGCCTGGTGACGGGCACCCCAGGCGGCGCCACGATCATCACCTCGATCGCGATGGCGGTCTCCAACGTGGTGGACTTCGACATGGACGTGGGCACCGCGACGGCCGCCCCGCGCCTGCACCACCAGCACCTCCCCGACACCCTGCGCTACGAAAAGGGCGGCCTGGAGCCCGCCACGGCCGAGGCGCTGCGCCGGATGGGCCACGTCGTCGCCGAGCGCACCGGCTACCAGGGCGACGTGCAGTCCATCATCCTCCTCCCCGGCGGCTACCTGGCCGGCGCAGCGGATCCGCGGCGCGGCGGCGCGGCGGTGGGATTCGGCGAGGTGCGGCGGGTGGTGCAGTAGGAGCCCCCCACTCCATCGAGTGGCTGGAAGCGTAGCGCCCCCGCCGGAATCCGGCGGGGGCGCTCCATTCTCGGCGAACCCGGGTTGAACCGATCACGCGGGTCCCGGCGCGCTCGTGCCCTTACTCCGCCGGCTCGTTCCGGCAGTACGGCGCCACCGTGTTACACTGCTGCTGGTTGGTGTTGCAGTGGTTCGTCCGGCAGCCGTTGCCCGGCGTGCAGAACTCGGTCGGCGCCGTGTCCTCGTTCGCCTGCACGGTGCCGCGCAGGTCGCCCTCCGCCTCGATGGCGAAGCTCTCCACCTGCAGGGCGTCGAGGTCGAGCGCGAGCTTTCTCATGGTCGTTACTCCGTTCGGGAGAGGTCTGCCCGGACGTCGTGCGGCCGCGGCGGCCGGGCGGGTGGCGAGCGAAGGCCGCAGGTCGGGGGACGGCCGGGCACCGGCCCCCGGTTCGGAGCCCGCCGGATCAGCAGTAAGGCTCGACCGAGTTACAGTAGTAGGGATCGATCGAGTTGCAGTCCTCCTGGGTGTCGCAGGTCTTGGTGGGACATCCGAACTTGCTGCACTGCATCTCGGTGGGCAGCGTGTCGTCGTGAGCGTGCACGGTGCCGCGCGGATCGCCCTCCGCCTCCACGGTGGCGAAGCTCATCACCTGCAGCGATTCCGGGTCGAGCGCGAGCTTTCTCATCAGCCGTCCTCCGTCGCGAAAGGTCCGTCCGGCGGCCGCGCGGAGCACGGGCGCCGAGCGGTGGGGTGAGCGGTGGCGCGGTCGCATCTCGACCACGGGTGCGCCTCCCACCTTCGCTCGCGGTGGCGTCAAAGTCAAGGAACACCCTGTGCGCCGACGATCGACCGTCTGCACATCCACCGCCAGCGTCGTCATGTGTTGCGATACCATCCTCGCCGCCCCTGGCATCCGTCAGACGAAATGGACAGGGACGCGAACAGCGAGGATAGCGGAACAGATCCAGGCATGTTACCTTCAATCTGGACATCCTGATGGAGACGGGGAGATGAACCCGGGACCCGACATCACCGTGTATGCGCCCGACCGCGGAGTTCTGCTGGTCGCGGAAGTCACGACGGAGAAAGGAACGTCGCCCGAATGGGCCGCGGAGCTCCGAAGCGAGCTGCTGCAGCACATGCCGATCGTGGGGACTGCGCCATACTTCCTGATCGCTGTGCCGAGCCATTTCTTCGTCTGGCGGACGGACCGCCCGCACGACGCCGATGCACTGCCGGATTACGTCGTGGACGCGCGTCCGTTCCTGGGCAGGGTGGTCGACCTGGACCGCGTTTGCCTCGATAAGGTCACTCGACTCAGCCTCGAGATGATCGTAGCCACCTGGCTTCAACTGCTTACCCGTGCGCGCAGGAACGGCCAACTGCCCGACGAGCGGCAGGAGTGGCTCCTCGAATCGGGGCTGCTCGACACGATCAAGGGTGGCTCGGTGAGGCTGGCGGAAACGGCATGATCGTCTACGTGGAATCGAACTTCGTTCTGGAGCGCGCGCTGGTCCGGGACGAGCACGAGGCGTGCGACCGACTGCTGGACCTGGCCCGTGCCGGCCGCGTCCGCCTGCTTCTTCCGGCATTCAGTGTCGGCGAGCCGTACGAAAGCTGGGTCCGGCGCTCGCGGCGCCGGTTGGAAGTGAGCAGCCAGCTCGCCGACGAGCTCGAGGAGCTCAGCAGATCGAAGCCCTACGAGAAGTCCGTCCAGGAGATGCAGACGGTCGCCACCCTGCTCACGTTGAGCAGAGACGAGGAGAAGGCTCGCCTGGACGAGGCGATCAAGACGACGCTCGACGTCGCGGAATTGATCCCCATCGATGCGGAAGTGGCGCGCTCGGCGGTCTCGGTGCAGCACGAAACCGGCCTTTCTCCGCAGGATGCCATCGTCTACGCATCGGTTCTCCGGCACCTGGCGGCGGCGGAAACGGGCGACAAGTGCTTTCTCACCAAGAACACGCGCGACTTCTACAAGCCCCGGATCCGCGGCCAGCTCGCCGGCCACGGCTGCAGGCTGCTGACGAGGTTCAGCGATGGCCTGGGCTTCATCGAGAGCCGCTGATCGGGATTACGATAGCGGAGCGCCCCCGCCGGCGAACCCGGCGGGGGCGCTCCGTCTCTCTTCTGCCCGCGGCTACTGCTCGCGCCGCACCGACACCGGGCCGTCCAGGCGGATGGTGGCCGTGGAGCCGGCGTCGATCACGCGGTCCACCTTGGCGGTGGCGATGGCGACGCCCGTGCCCGCCGCCGCGCCGATCGCCGCGCCCGCCAGCGTCGAGCCGCGGTCGCCGCCGAGCACGCGGCCCAGCACCGCGCCCACCGCCCCGCCGCCGGCCACCTTCGCCGCCGTCTCGCCGCCGCTGGTGCGGTTCACGCGGCGCACCGTCGGCGCACCCACCACCGTAGCGCGGATCGGGTGGCTCTCGCCCTCGTGCGAGATCGAGGTGAAGTCCAGCGCCAGTTGGCCGCCCTCCGTGCTCACCACGCGCCCGCGCACCGTGGCGCCCGCGGGGATCACCACGCGCCCCAGCTCGTCCGTCAGCCCGTCGCTGAGCGTGGCGGTGAAGGTGGAGCCGGCGCCGTCCTCCAGCGCGCTGATCTCCTCGTCGATCCGCACCGCGAAGGTCTGCCCCGCGGCGGCCGTGCGCGTCGCGTACCGCGGCGCCTCGGGCTCCGCCGGGCGCGCCGGCTCCGGCTCGGGCGCGGGGGCCGGCGCCGGGCGCTCGACGCGGCGCGGCTCCTCGCGGCGGCGCACGGTGGGCGCCTGGCGCCTGGGCTCCGGCGCCGGGGGCGGCACGAACGCCGGCAGCTTGGGCGCGGGCTCGTCGGCCACGGGCACGTCCTGGAGCGCGGGCGCCGGCTGCGAGTCGGCCTGGAGCGCCAGGTTCAGGTCGCGCTCCAGCGCCTCGTTCTCGATCGCCCGGCGGGCGGAAGTGTCCCCCGCGTCGCCCCCGCAGGCGACCAGCAGGGAGGACAGGGGAAGCGACAGCAGCAGGGCCGCCGCGAGCGTGCGCCTGGTCATGGGACTGCTCCGATTTGGCGTGGTGGCTTGAAGAACGGACGTCCGGGGGGTTATCGTCCGGCTCCCCCTCCCCCGGTCCGGCCCGGCTGGGAGGGGGCAACGCCCGTGCCTGCGCGGTGGTGGTACACAGCCGGACGAACGGCGGGCGATGCGAGGGTGGCGTCAGGCATTTTGCTCCACTCGCCGTCCACCAGAAAGATCGAGTAGATCCCTCGGGTCGCTACCGCCCCTCTCGGGATGACATCCGTCGAGTTGAATTCGTTCACTGTTCGACCGGATTCGGAATGAAGAACCTGAAGGCGCTCCTCCCCTACCTGGCCCGCTACCGCCGGCCGATCTCCTGGGGGCTGGTGATGGTGGTAGCCTCCGGCGCGGCGGGCGTCGCCAGCGTCGAGTTCGTGATGGACGGCGTCGACGCGCTCGGGCGCGCGGGCGTCGGCCGCGAGCTCGTCTTCCGCTACGCCGCGCTCTCGGTGCTCTTCGCCGTGCTGGGCGGCGCCGCGCGCTACGGGATGCGCGAGATCCTGAACGGCGTCTCGCGCCGGGTGGAGACCGACCTGCGCGACGACTTCTTCGCCCACCTGATGCGGCTGGACGCCTCGTTCTACGCGCAGCACCCCACGGGCGAGGTCATGAGCCGCGCCACCAACGACATCCAGGCCGTGCGCATGGTGGCGGGGCCCGCGTACATGTACCTGGTGCACACCGTGGTCTTCGGCACCATGGCCGCCGTGCGCATGGCGCTCATCGACCCGTGGATGACGCTGTGGTCGCTCCTGCCGCTGGTGGCGCTGCCCCCCGTCACCATCGCCTTCGGCAACCTCATCCACCGCCGCTTCGAGAAGATCCAGGACCAGCTCGGCATGGTCTCCACCTTCGCGCAGGAGAACCTGGCCGGGCAGCGCATCGTCAAGGCCTACCGCCAGGAAGACGACCAGACCCGCCGCTTCCGCGCCCTCTCGCGCGAGTACATGGACCGCAACGTCGACCTGGCCCGGACGTCGGGCTTCTTCTACCCGCTCCTGGGGCTCCTGGGCGGCGTGGCGACGGCCGTGGCGCTCGGCATCGGCGGGCGCGCCATCATGCGCGGCGCGCTCAGCGACGGCGAGCTGGTGGGCTTCCTGATGTACCTGGCCCAGCTCATGTGGCCGATGATCGCGCTGGGGTGGGTGGTGAACCTCTTCCAGCGCGGCGCCGCCTCCATGGGCCGCGTCTCGCGCGTGCTCCAGGCGGAGCCGGCCATCGTCTCGCCGCGTGACCCGCGCACCCCCGCGCTCGTCAGGGGCGAGGTCGAGTTCCGCGACGTCTCCTTCCGCTACCCCGGCACCGAGCGCCGGGTGCTCAGCGGCGTCTCGCTCACCATCCCCGCGGGCTCCACCGTGGCCGTGGTCGGCCCCACCGGGAGCGGGAAGTCGACGCTGGCCGCCCTGCTGGTGCGGCTCTACGACCCCACCGAAGGCGAGGTGCGGCTCGACGGCGTGCCGCTCCCCGAGTGGGAGCTGGAGCGGCTCAGGAGCGCCATCGCGGTGGTGCCGCAGGACACCTTCCTCTTCTCCACCACCATCGCCGACAACCTGGCGCTGGGGTTCGACGAGGCGGACGAGGGCGAGCGGCTGGCGCGCATCCGCGACGCCGCCAAGGTGGCGCGGCTGGACGCCACGGTGAGCGAGTTCCCCGGCGGCTACGACACCCTGCTGGGAGAGCGGGGGATCAACCTGAGCGGCGGGCAGAAGCAGCGGGCGGCGCTCGCCCGCGCCCTCGCCCGCGACGCGGAGGTCCTGGTGCTCGACGACGCGCTCTCGGCGGTGGACACGCACACCGAGCACGAGATCCTGGAAGGCCTCAGGGACGTGCTGAGGGGCCGCACCAGCGTGATCGTGAGCCACCGGGTGACGGCGGTGATGCACGCCGACCTGATCCTGGTGCTGGACGACGGGCGGGTGGCGGAGCGAGGCACGCACGAGGAGCTGCTGCGCCTGGGCGGGGTGTACGCGGCGCTGCAGCGCAGGCAGCTCCTGGCCGAAGAGGTGGAAGGGGACGATCTCCTTGCCGCCTCCCCGGGCGGGGTCTAGATTGTGGCTTCCATCCGTTCCCTCGCAGCCCAAGAGATGTCCGACCTTCGACTTTGGGTACAGGGCGGCCGGGAGGCCGAGGCCCGGCTCCGCGAGGTGCTGGTGCGGGAAGGCTTCCGGGTGGTGGAGCCGCCGAAGGCGGAGCCGGCCGGCGCACCCTCCCTGGTGGTCGAGCCCGAGGGCGCACCCGTGTCGGGCGCGCCCTCTTCGCGCGAGGTGGGGCGGCGCATCGAGGAGCTGGAGCGCAACATCCTGGAGCTGCGCAACCTCGACGTCGCAAAGAGCCAGTTCCTCACCAACGTCTCCCACGAGCTGCGCACCCCGCTCACGGCAATCGTCACCTACGGCGAGGTGCTGCGCGACGGGCTGCTGGGCGAGATCACCCCGCGCCAGAGGGACGCCATCGAGTCGATGATCGGCTCGTGCCGGCAGCTGCTGGGGATGATCGAGGAGATCCTCACCTACGCCCGCACCAACGCCCAGGCCATCAACCTGCAGCCCTCCGAGTTCGCCATCGGCGAGGTGGTGCGCTCGGTGCACGAGATGAACGCCTCGCTGATCGAGCGCAAGGGCCTGGGCTTCGCCGCCGACCTCGACCCCGGGCTGCCGCTCGTGCGCGCCGACCGCGACAAGGTGGCGCACGTGCTGGGCAACCTGCTGGGCAACGCCATCGACTTCACCCCCGACGGCGGCAGCGTGCACGTGGTGGCCCGCCGCTCGCCGGGCGGCCAGGGGTGGCTGGAGGTGGGGGTGGAGGACACGGGGATCGGCATCGACCCCGCGCACCACGAGCTGATCTTCCAGGAGTTCGCCCAGGTGGACGCCAGCCGCGCCCGCATCCACCACGGCACCGGGCTGGGCCTCGCCATCGCGCGGCAGTTCGTGCGGCTGCACGGCGGGCGGATCTGGGTGGAGAGCGAGCTGGGCCGGGGGAGCCGCTTCTACTTCACGCTCCCCACCGTGGAGGTGAACGGCGGCGCGGGCGAGCCGGCCGGCGCCGAGGTGGCCGCGGAGGCGGGCGAGCCGGCGTGACGGAGCCGGGCCGGCCGCTGGTGCTGCTGGTGGAGGACAGCGACGCCGTCCGCGCGGCGTTCACCATCCTGCTGGAAGAGAGCGGCTACGCGGTGGCCGCCGCCCCCACCGGCGCCGAGGCCGTGCGCCTGGCCGCCGAGCGCCCCCCCGACCTGGTGCTGCTGGACCTGGGCCTCCCCGACATGAGCGGGGTCGACGTGGCCCGCCGCCTCAAGTCCTCTCCCGAAACCGCCGCCGTCCCCGTGGTCGCCCTCACCGGCCGCGACGACGACGCCGAGCGCGCCGCCCTCCTGGCCGCCGGCGGCGCCGCCTACCTGGTCAAGCCCGTCGACACCCAGGCCCTCCTCCGCGCGCTGCCGGGGTACATCGCGGCGCGCTGAGCCGCCGTCGCCCTCGTTCCCGGGAGGAGAATGCCGCGCGCCCTCCTTCGCCGGGAGCCCGGCTGCCCGGCCTCGCTGGACGGCTTCCTCCGCCGGCCGGAGGCGACCGCCGCCTGGTGTCTCCCGCGCGCGAACCCGGCCGATCCACGGGGCAGTCTCCGCCACGACCGCCTGCGCCCCCCGCCCGCTGTCGCAGGGCTGCTTCGCCGCCCTCGGGCACGTCGCGTCCAGCCGGAACCGAAGCTGGCGCGCGACCGGCGCCTCTTCCCGGCGGAGGTGCGCGCGCCAGCGGGTTGACACCGGCCGGGCGTTTCCTCTAGCTTCGGGAAGATGTCCCGAACGTCCGACTCCGACTTGCCATGAGCGTCCGCCGCGTCCGCAGCCTCCGTCGATTTAGCCGCCCCCGGGCCCCGGCCGGGTGGCGGGAGGCGCGCGTGCGTACGCGGTAGCGGCGCGGCCGCTCCTCTCCGGCGTGCTCCACGGGCACGCCCCCCGGCCTCCGGGCCCGGGGGGCGTTTTCGTTTGCCCGTCGCCCGGCGGAACGCTTCCGCCGGGCCGTCCACGCGATTCCCGGAGAGGAAATACCATGCGTCCCACGCTCCTGTCTGCCGAGGCGCTTGAGCGCGCCCTGCGGCTCCGCGACCTGACCGACCCCTCGCACGGCCCGCACGCCCTGCAGCTGCTGGTGGAGCGCGCCACCGCCGCGCTCGCCCGGGCCTGGGGGTGCGCCGTCCGCGTGCACCGCGCCCACCCCGTGGTCACCATCGCCGACAACTACGACCGGCTGCATTTCCCGCCCGACGGCGCCTCGCGCGACGCCCGCTACACGCGCTACGTGAGCGAGGCCACGCTGCTGCGCACCCACACCAGCGCCATGGTGCCGGCCGCCCTGCGCCGGGCGGCCGCCGAGGCGCCCGCCGACCTGCTGGTGGCCTGCCCCGGCCTGGTGTACCGGCGCGACCAGATCGACCGCCTGCACACCGGCGAGCCGCACCAGCTGGACCTCTGGCGCATCGCCGCGCGGCCGCTGGGCCCGGTCGACCTCGGCGAGATGATCGGCGCCGTGGCGGCCGCCCTCCTCCCCGGCGCCGAGGTCCGCTGCAAGGCGTCGCCGCACCCCTACACGGTGGACGGGGTGGAGATCGAGGCGCGCGCGGGCGGCGCCTGGGTGGAGATCGGCGAGTGCGGGCTGGCTCTCCCGGCCATCCTGCGCGAGTCGGGGCTCCCGGGGCGCTACACGGGCCTGGCGATGGGGCTGGGGCTCGACCGCCTGCTGATGCTGCGGAAGGGGATCGACGACATCCGCCTGCTGCGCGCCGACGACCCGCGCGTCGCCGGGCAGATGCTGGACCTGGAGCCGTACCGCCCCGTCTCGCGCCAGCCGCCCGTCCGCCGCGACCTGTCGGTGGCGCTCCCCGCCGACGTCACGCCCGAGGAGGTGGGCGACCGCGTGCGGACGGCGCTGGGCCCGCGCGCCGAGAGCCTGGAGGCGGTGGAGGTGCTCTCGGAGACGCCGTACGACCGGCTGCCGCCGGCCGCCCGCGATCGCATCGGCATCGGCCCCGGCCAGAAGAACGTGCTGGTGCGCGTGGTGATCCGCGACCTGGCGCGCGCGCTCACCCGCGACGAGGCCAACGCGCTGCGCGACGACGTCTACGCCGCGCTGCACCAGGGCGGCGCCTGGCAGTGGGCCACGCCCGGCCGCGGCGCCGCGGCCGCGTGAGTCGGGCGCCGGGCCGCGCCGGGCGGGGAGAGGCCGCGTCCGGCTCCTCTTCCGCCCGCGATCGCGAGTGCCTGAAGACACTCGCTGGAACCACGGAAAGCCTCGCGAACCCCGCGAGGCTTCAACGGCGCACCCCATTCTCCTCCGCGGCCGGTT
Source organism: Longimicrobium sp. (assembly GCA_036389795.1). Taxonomy (NCBI): domain Bacteria; kingdom Pseudomonadati; phylum Gemmatimonadota; class Longimicrobiia; order Longimicrobiales; family Longimicrobiaceae; genus Longimicrobium; species Longimicrobium sp. Next base: position 28,066 of record DASVWD010000020.1, on the reverse strand, counting down.
TCGTCGCGCGAAGCGCCGAAGTCCCTCCCCCAGGCTGTTTTGGGGGAGGGACAGGCGCCTCAGGCGCCAGGGAGAGGGCCCTGCGCGGGAGCTCGCCGCCGCAAGGTGTGCTTCTTGCCCCTCCGTCCCAGCTGACCGAGAACGGGAGCGCTTGCAGGGAGGGGAAGATGGCCGGGAGAGCGACGTTTCGCGGGCGGGCGGCGGCGTGCGCGGCGGCGGCCGCGGTGTGCGCGCTGGCGGCGGGGTGCGCCACCAACCCGGTGACGGGGCAGCGGCAGCTCGCGCTGATCTCCGAGGCGCAGGAGATCCAGCTGGGGCAGCAGGCCTCGCAGGAGGTGGCGCAGCAGCTGGGGCTGGTGGAGAACCAGGCGCTCCAGCAGTACGTGCAGCGCGTGGGCGAGGAGCTGGCGCGCGGGTCGGAGCGCCCCAACCTCCCCTGGACCTTCCGCGTGGTCGAAGACCCCACCCCCAACGCCTTCGCGCTCCCCGGCGGGTACATCTTCGTCACCCGCGGGATGATGGACCTGATGGACTCCGAGGCCGAGCTGGCCGCGGTGCTGGGGCACGAGATCGGGCACGTCACCGCGCGCCACTCCGTCACCCAGCTCAGCCGCGCCCAGCTCGCGCAGCTCGGGCTGGGGCTGGGGTCCATCTTCTTCCCCAGCGCCGCCCAGACCTTCGGCGGGCTGGCGCAGACCGGGATGCAGCTCCTCTTCCTGCGCTACGGCCGCGACGCCGAGCGGCAGGCCGACGAGCTGGGCTTCCGCTACGCGCTCCGCGAGAGCTACGACGTGGGCGAGATGGACGACATCTTCGCCACCCTCATGCGCATCGGCGAGGCGTCGGGGCGGAGCCAGCTCCCGTCGTGGCTCGCCAGCCACCCGGCCGAGCCCGAGCGCATCCGCGCCGCCCAGGCGCGCGCCGACACGGTCACGCGCAGGCCGCTGGCGCTGCGGCGCGAGGAGTACCTGAACCGCATCGACGGGCTGCTCTACGGCGAGAACCCGCGGCAGGGCTACTTCCAGAACGGCGTGTTCCTGCACCCGGACCTGCGCTTCCGCATCGACTTCCCGCAGGGGTGGCGCACGCAGAACCTCCCGCAGTCGGTCAACGCGCTCGCCCCGCAGCAGGACGCCGTCCTCCAGCTCACCCTGGCGCAGGGCGCCAACGCCGAAGACGCCGCGCGCCGCTTCCTCTCGCAGCAGGGGATCCGCCCCGGGCAGGCGCAGCGCCAGGCGATCAACGGCAACCCGGCCGTGGTCTCGTACTTCCAGGCGCAGACCCAGCAGGGGGTGATCACGGGAATGGCCGGCTTCATCGAGTACGGCGGCCGCACGTACCAGGTGCTCGCCTTCACCCCGGCGCAGCGGTTCGGGCAGTACGAGCCCGCCTTCCGCCGGGTGATCGGCAGCTTCGCCGCGGTGAGCGACCCGGCGGTGCTGAACGTGCGCCCCAACCGGGTGGACGTGGTGCGCACCACGCGGTCGATGACGCTGGCCGAGTTCAACCGCCAGTATCCCTCGGTGATCCCGCTCCCCGAGCTGGCGATCCTGAACCAGGTGGAGAACGAGTCGTCCGTGCTCCCCGCCGGCCTCGTCAAGCGCGTGGTGCGCGAGTAGGTTTTCGCCTGGGGCCGCCCTCGCGGGGTTGCGGGCGGCTGAAGCCGCGGCAACAACGGCAGGAAGCCTCGCAAACCCTGCGAGGCTTCAACCGCAGCGGCGCCGCCCCGGTGCAGCCGGCGCGGCGCCACGAAGGTTCAGGAGCGTTACTGCCGCACCAGAGGTAGCGCTGGTGCACGGCAGGCAGCCTCGCAGCCTCCGCAGGAGGCTTCCTGCCGTTGTTGCTGCGGCTTGAGCCGCCCGGCGCGATCCCACCCCCTCATCCCGTCCCGCCATGGAAGCAGAGGCCCCTGCCGCGCTCGACCGCGCGAGCGACGTGCGCCCCGGCGAGGAGCTGGACGCGGGCGCGCTGGCCGCGTACCTCCGCGCGCGCCTGCCGGGCGCGGACGGCCCGGTCGAGGTGCGGCAGTTCCCGCGCGGGTTCTCGAACCTCACCTACCTGGTGCGGGTGGGGGAGCGGGAGATGGTGCTGCGCCGCCCGCCCTTCGGCGCGAACGTGCGCGGCGGGCACGACATGGAGCGCGAGCACCGCGTGCTGGCGGGGCTGCACCCCGTGTGGCCGAAGGCGCCGCGCCCCCTCCTCTACTGCGCGGACCCGGAGGTGGTCGGCGCCCCGTTCTACCTGATGGAGCGCGTCCCCGGCGTGATCCTGCGCGACCGGCCGCCCGCGGGCGTGGCGCTGGACGCCGATACGATGCGCGGCGTCTGCCTGGCGCTGGTGGACACGCTGGCCGAGCTGCACGCGGTGGACTGGCGCGCGGCCGGGCTGGAGGGGCTCGGCCACCCGGAGGGCTACGTCCAGCGGCAGGTGGAGGGCTGGGCGGCGCGCTGGGAGAAGGCGAAGACCGACGCGGTGCCGGAGATGGACGCGGCCGCCGCCTGGCTCTCCGCGCACCGGCCGCCCGAGTCCGGCGCGGCGCTCATCCACGGCGACTACAAGTACGACAACCTGGTGCTGGACCCGGCGGACCTGACCCGCGTGCGCGCCGTGCTCGACTGGGAGATGGCCACCCTCGGCGACCCGCTGATGGACCTGGGCACCACGCTCGGCTACTGGAGCGAGCCCCGCGACCCGCCCGAGCTGAAGATGTTCGGCCTCACGCACCTCCCCGGCAACCTGGACCGCCAGGGTGTGGCCGAGCGCTACGCGGCGGCCACGGGGCGCGACGTGTCGGGCGTGGTCTTCTACTTCGTGTACGGCCTCTTCAAGGTGGGCGTCATCTGCCAGCAGATCTACGCCCGCTTCCGCGCCGGCAAGACGAAGGACCCCCGCTTCGCCGGCCTCCTCCACGTCGTGCGCGCCTGCGGGCGCATGGCGGGCGTGGCGATCGAGCGGGGTCGGGTGAGTGGGTGAGGACGAAGCCGAATCGCCGGCCTACGCACCCGAGCCGGGCGGCTGAAGCTGCGGCAACAACGGTGAGAAGCCTGCCTTCGCAGGCTGGTTCGGTGCGGGGATTGGCTTCAGCGCGGGCAGACTGCATTCAGGGCGCGAAGCGCGCGGGCGCAGCCCGCTAGTCCGCGCAGGCGGACTTCGTGTGGTTGTTGCAGCGGTTTCAACCGCCCCGGTGCTCGGTTCCCGCTACATGCCGCGGCAGGCGCAGCGTGAACGTCGAGCCGGCGCCGGGCTCGCTCCGGGCGGTGAGGTCGCCGCCCATGCGGCGCGCCAGCTCGCGGCTGATGGCGAGCCCTAAGCCCGTGCCCTCGGTGGGGCGGTTGAGCGCGCGGCCCACCTGCACGAACGGCTCGAAGATGCTCTCCACCTTCTCCGGCGCGATGCCGATCCCCGTGTCGTGCACGTGGACCAGCACCACGTCGTCCGAGGGTTCCGCGTCCATCGTGATCCGCCCGCCGGGCTCGGTGAACTTCACCGCGTTGGAAAGGAGGTTCAGCAGCACCTGCTGCAGCTTGTCGCGGTCGGCCCACGCCGCCACGTCGCCCGCGGGCGGCGAGACGTCGAGCGAGAGCCCCCGCGCGCCCACCTGAGGGAGCACCAGCGCCCGCGCGGCCTGCAGCGCCTCCCCCACCGGCACCGCCTCCAGCTCGTAGGAGACGGCCCCCGCCTCCACGCGCGTGTAGTTCAGCACCTCGTTGATCAGCCCCAGCAGGTGGCGCTCGCTCTCCTGGATGCGGCGGACGCCGTCGCGCTGGCCGTCGGTGAGCGGCCCGTAGATCCCCAGCTCCATCAGCTCCGCGTAGCCGGCGATGGCGTTCAGGGGCGTGCGCAGCTCGTGGCTCATCACCGCCAGGAACTCGCTCTTGGCGCGGCTGGCCTCCTCGGCCTCCTCCTTGGCGCGCCGCAGCGCTACTTCCGCCTCCTTGCGCTCGGTGATGTCCTGCCCGCTGCCGATCAGCCGCACCGCGCGCCCCTGCTCGTCGGTGGCCACGCGCCCGCGCCCGTGCAGGTAGCGCACGGCGCCGTCGGGGCGCACGATGCGGTGGTCGAAGGCGAAGGGGCGCCCGTCGGCGCGCGCCCGCTCCACCGCGCGGCGGATCGTCTCCTGGTCTTCCAGGGGGACGCACGCCAGGAAGCGCTCGTAGGTGACCTCGCCCGTGGCGGGGTCCAGCCCGTAGATGCGGTACAGCTCCTCGGACCACCGCAGCGCGCCCGTCTCCAGGTCCCACTCCCAGCTGCCGATGTGGGCGATGCGCTCGGCCTGGCGCAGGAGCGCCTCGCTGCGCTGCAGGGCCTCCTCGGCGCGGCGGCGCTCGGTGACGTCGACGTTCACGCCCACCATGCGCAGCGGCCGGCCGTCTTCCGCGTACTGGAACTCGGCGCTCCCCTCGATCCAGCGCACCTCGCCGTCGGGGCGGCGGATGCGGAAGGCGAAGTCCATCTCCCGCTCGCCGCGCGCCATGGCCGCGGCCATCGCCTCGCGCATGCGGGCCTCGTCCTCGGGGAGCACCCGGGCCGTCCACCCCTCGATGGTCCCCTCGAAGGTGCCCGGCTCCAGGCCGAAGAGGCGCTCCTCCTCCTCGGTCCAGGTCAGGCGGCCGGTGGGGACCTCCCAGTCGAAGGTGCCGATCCCCGCCGCGCGCTGGGCCAGGCGCAGGCGCTCCTCCTGCTGGGCCAGCGCCTCCTCGGCCCGCTTCTGCTCGGTGAGGTCCACGTGGGTGAGCACCACCCAGGCCACCCGGCCAACCTCGTCGCGCACCGGGTAGAAGTAGCCCTGCGTCCAGACGGTGCGCCCCTCGCCGGTGGTGGAGACGTGCGAGATGTCGTAGCGCACGGGCGGCGTCGCCACCGTCTCGCCCGCGAAGGCGCGCCGCACGGCGGGGAGCGCGCCCTGCCGCTCCAGCTCGGGGTCGGTGAGCACCGAGTACCCCGGCGGGGCGGTCTCGAGCGTGACCCCCCAGAGCCGCTCGAACGCCGGGTTCACCGCCAGGATGCGCCCCTCGGCGTCGTAGAGCACGCTGCTGAACGGCGACGCGTCGAAGAGCGCCTCGGCCAGGGCCGGCGTCATCACCGGCCGCCGCGTGGGCGTCGTCTCGCCGCTCGTCGTCCGCGGGCCTGCGCTTTCGTCGGTGTCCACGGCGGGAAGCGTCCTGGGGACGGGGAAGGGGAGCGCGCGGGGAGGGGGAGCATGGAAGGTTGATGCCAGAAACGAAACGGGGCCGCACCCGGATGGGTGCGGCCCCGTCTCCTCCGTCTACCGTCTGTCGAACCGACTGCTACCGTCCGGGCCGCGCGTCAGCCGCCGAGGCTGGCGACGATGCGGCGGGCGTAGCCGGTCAGCGCCTCGCCCTGGGCCGGCGTGAGGTCGCCGGCCAGCACGTAAGCCTCCACCTGGTTGATGAACGCCTGCAGCTGGTTCATCGCCGCGCCCGTGTCGCCGCGGTTGAGCGACGCCGTCGCGTTGCGCAGGATCGCGGTGAGCGCCACCACGTTGCCGCTGCCGAGCGTGGGCCCCAGCGCGCTCACCTGCGACATCAGCTCGCGGATCCCCTGCTGCGCGCTGAGCACCGTCACCGTGGCGGTGCGGCTCCCCGACAGGCCGCCGTCGTCCGTCACCGTCACGGTCACCGTGTAGGTGCCCGCGGCGGCGTAGGCGTGCGACAGCGAGAAGCTCTTCCCGTCGAGCGCGAGCGGCTGGGCGCCCGAGCCGTCGCCGTAGTCCACCGTGGCCGTCCAGGTGTCGGGGCCCGGGTCGGCGAAGCTCCCCGCCGAGGAGTACGTCTCGCCCGGCAGGATGGTGGCTCCGGCGAAGGCGGCCACCGCGGGCGCCACGTTGGTCACCACCACCGTGGCGGTGCGGGTCCCGGGGGCGCCCTCGTCGTCGGTCACCGTCACCGTCACGGTGTAGGTGCCCGCGGCGTGGTAGGTGTGGCTGAGCGAGAAGCCGTTGCCGTCGAGCGCGAGCGGCTGGGCGCCCGAGCCGTCGCCGTAGTCCACCGTGGCCGTCCAGCTGTCGGCGCCGGGGTCGCCGAAGCTCCCCGTGGCGGCGTAGCCCTGGTGCGCCAGGATGCTGGCCCCGGGGAAGGCGGCCACCGCGGGCGCCACGTTGAACACCGTCACCGAGGTGGTGGTGGTGGACTCGGCGCCGGCCGGGTCGGTCACCGTCAGCGTCACCACGTAGTTGCCGTTGTCGGCGTAGGTGTGGGTGGGCTTCGCGCCCGTTCCCGTGGTGCCGTCGCCGAAGTTCCACGCGTAGGTGAGCGCGTCGCCGTCGGGGTCGCTCGACGCCGAGCCGTCCAGGGTGACGGCGGAGCCCTCCAGCCCGTTGTACGGCCCGTCGGTGGCGGCCACCGGCGCGCGGTCGTTGGCCTCCACCAGGATCTCGATCTGGTTCGGCAGGCTCGCCAGGAGGTCGTAGCCGGTCTCGGCCTCGAGCTGGTCGACGGTGACCGCGAAGTTCTGCCACGGGGTGTTGCGGATGGCGGCGGCCGTGGTGAGCAGGTTCGGCATCTTCACCGCGATCACCTGCAGGTCGGCCGCCGAGTGCACGTCGGCCAGGCCCTCGCCGGCGTCCACCACCACCGCGACCTTCCAGGTGTAGTCGGGGATGGCGACCTTCCCCTCGTTCTTGAGCGTCGCGGGGCTCGCGGCGTAGATGCCGCCCGCGATCACGTACACTTCCTTCCCGCCGGTGCGCACCATGTCGTTGAGCGCGATCTCGAGCTGCGCCCACGGCCCCTGGTTGTTGTTGGCCGCCTGGGGGAGGATGTTCGTCAGCAGGAAGGTGCTGGCGTTCTCCTGGTCGGTGGTGGTGCGGCTCTCCGACTGCACCATGTGCCCGCGGTCGTACCCGCCGTTGCGGTAGTCGAAGTCCACCACGTGGTAGACGTCGGCCGGCAGCGTCTGGTCGGCCGAGAAGCAGTCGCAGCGCGGGGCCGCGCCGAACTGCGTGCCGTTCAGGTTCCACGCCACCCAGTTGGGCCCGCCGCGCCCGGGGTTGTACGAGGTGACGAACTGGCGCTTGTTGAGCAGGACGCCCGCGGGCCCGCCCGCCGGGGCGCCGAACTCCACGTGGTTGCGGTAGATGGCCGGCGTGGTGGCGTCGGCGTCGATCACGCTGAAGTTGGCCTGCCCGACCACGCCGTTGGGCGCGGTGGCGCGGATGGTGGTGGTGCCCACCGACACGCCCGTGATGTAGCCGAGCGAGTCGACCGTGGCCACGGCGGGGTTGCTGCTGCTCCAGGCGAGCGCCGGCGGCGGAGACATGACGGCGCCGGTGCCGTCGCGCACGGTGGCGAAGGCGGGCTTGGTGTAGCCCACCGGCACCCGCTGCGGGAAGTTGATGGAGATGCTGATGGCGGCCGGCACTCCCGGCTCGCCCGGCGGCACCGAGTTGTTGGCCGCGCCCGGCGTGCCGCGGTCGCCCGCGCCGAAGATCGTGGTCGAGTTGAACCAGCCGCTCCCGGCCACGTCGGTGTTGTCCGACGTCGGGCTGGTGAGCGCCCGCGAGGCCCCGCGCGGGGGCGCCACGGCGTAGGCCACCGAGTCGACGGTGGCGCCGCTGGCGTTGCGCAGCGCCAGGTAGTCGGAGGTGTTCGACAGGTTGAGCGTGGTGGCCGTGGCGTAGCTGTACGCCAGGGTCACGCCGCCGTTGCTGCCGGGGTCGTCGTTGCGGCCGAAGACCGCGTAGCCGCCCGCGGGGATCACCACGCTGCTGGCGATGGTGTGCGGGGCGTCGTTGTTGGAGGCGATCGTCCACCCCTGCACGTCGACCGGCGCGGCGCCGGGGTTGTGCACCTCGAACCACTCGCCGTCGGCGTCGAGCACGGCGCTGGGGTCGGCCAGGATCTCGTTGATCACCAGCGCGCCCACGGGCGGCGGGGGAGGCGGCGGCGGGATGGCGCCGTTGTTCTGGGCTCCCGGGGTGCCCTTGTCGACGGAGTTGTAGGCGGTGGTCTGCGTGGCCCAGTTGGCGCCGGTGCCGCTCATCAGCGTGTTGTCGAGCAGCGGGTTGACCACGCCGCGCGACGCGCCGGTGGGGGGCGAGCTGGTCCCCCAGTGCACCGAGTCGACCGAGACGCCCGACGGGTCACGCAGCGCCAGCCAGTCGGTGTTGCTGTTGTTCAGGTTGAGCGTGACGGTGCCCACCGTGTACACGTACGCCGCGCTCACGCCGCCGTTGACGGTGGTGTTGCCGTTGCGGGCCAGCACCACGTAGCCGCCGGCCGGAACCGGCACGCTGGACGAGATGGTGTGCACGGCGTCGTTGGCCGAGGCGATCTTCCACCCCTGCAGGTTGACGTCGGTGTCGCCGGCGTTGAAGACCTCGAACCACTCGCCCACCTCGTCGGCGACGGCGGCAGGGTTCGGCATGATCTCGTTGATGACGATCCCGGCGTTGCCGGTGAGGGCGCGGCGGGGGCCGGCCGGCGCGGTGAGCGTCGGGTCGGTGATGCCGGCGTCGGTGCAGGACCACAGCACCAGCGCCAGCGCGCCGAGCACGGGGGCGCGGAAGGAATTCAGTCGCATCGGATCCGGAGGCGGAAAGTGAAGACGCCCCCGGTTCAAATCCGGCGGGGGCGTTGCAGCGCGTGCGGCGGGCACCGCACAGATTCGAAAGCTAACACATTTACCGCCATCTGGCAATTGTTTCGGCGCAACGAATCCGTTGCCGGGCGACTGCGGGCGTCGGCGGGTAAGTCGTTGGACCACAAATGTTTATCCCAGGGCGCGAAGAGGGCTGGTCCGCGGCGCGCGGGGGCCCTTCTCCTGGCGCCCGGGGAGCCCGTCCCTCACCCGAAACACCCTGGGGAGGGGACTTCGGCGCTGCGCGCGGCGAAACGGGGTGCAGGCGCCGCCCCGGGGCAGGACCTGGGGTTTTCATGCTCCTGCCGCCCCAGACTCCAAAAGAGCGACAGAGTGAACGAAACCGACTAACTTGCCACCCGCGGATTTTTCCGCGCTCTCCCTACCCTTCTTCCGGAGGTGGCAAGATGAGGTTTCGCATGATCGCCCTGCTCGGGCTCCTGGCGCTCGCTTCTGCCTGTACGACCGGCAGCCCCACGGCGCCCGAGACAACTCCCCCTGAGCAGGCGAGGTTCGAAGGTACGGGGTACATGGGCAGCGGGAAGTGATCCTCTGACCCATTCGGAACGGGCGGCGGACAGGTTTATGCCGCCGCCCGATCCTGTTGAAGCGTGCGAAGAAATACCTCGGTCACCGCATCAGTCGCTCGGGAGGGATGATCTGGCGCTGGCGCGGGTTCGGATCTGACGGACCGAAGGGAATCAAGAAGGGCTTCGGCCTCCAGTACGGACTGGCCTTCCTGCCGGGCACGAGCCAGTTCCATTGCCTGTCTCGCAGGCACCGAAGCTCTTGCCGCTTCACCGCGGAATGCGGCCCCGTGGGCGAGGTTTAGAAGAATGGCGATCGTGAACGGCTCGGTTAACCCTTCCTCGACCGGAAAGAAGGCCTGAGTCCAGGCCCGCTCGAAGACCTCGAGGTTACCGGCTCCGGCTGCGGCTCTCGCGATATCAGACCAGACCAGCGCCCGTTCGGCCGGCGCAGTGAAGTGCTCAAGCACCTCCTGGGCAAGCGGCAGCGCCCGCCCAAAGTAGCCGCGCTGGATGAAGCGATACTCCAGATCGCGCGCCAGGCGCGGGCGGAAGCGCGAACCGCTCGGATAGGCTTTGAGGGCTTTCACCACGCAGGACTCGGCCGCATCCCAATGGCCCGAGGAGGCTTCGAGGACAAAAAGGTTGTGGTACGCGGCTCCGGCTTGCTCGACCAGGTGATGCCGAAGGGCAGCGCGCAAGGCGCGTTTTAGAACCTGACGGGCTTTCGGAAAGTTGCCGCGCTCCAGATAGAGGTAGCCGAGGCTGACACAGGCGAGGGAGTAGGCGTTCCAATCGCCGGACCTGCGGGCCAGAAAAATGGCATGGTCGAACCAGCTCCAGGCGCGCGCCCACTCCGCCCGCATCCTGAGCGTCCGCGCCGCCCGCACGGCATACATGGCCTTTTTCGGGTCAGTAAGGCTCGCCATCTGCGCGTATTCGGATGCGGTTGCAAGCCTGCTCTGCTGTTCTGACCAATCAGCGATCAGGTCGCAACCGGCGGCAATCTCAGCCGCGGCTGGAGCCTCCGCTGCCGTGAGCTCGCAGATCAGCAGAAGCGGGGGCTTGACCGGAGTGAACCGCTCCTCCAGCTCGTCGATCAGGCTGCGCCGGTCGACCGTCAGCCTGTGAAAGAGTTCCTCTCCCAGACTGGCCGTAGCCGAGAGCTCCACATCCCGAAACGACTGCCAGAGGACGAATCCGGCGATCCCGGCATACTCTTCGAGGATTTCAGACCCGCTGAAGGCAAGGGTTCCGATCCGGTGAAGCAGCGGCCGAGGCGCCCGGAAAGGGACGAACGGCCGGCGGCGCGGATCGGAGGGCCTGGTCATTTTTTTGTTCCGGTAGCGGGGGCGGAGGCCTTCAAAGCAAACAGGCTGAACAATAAAGCGCGGCTTACCGGCCGAAAAGGTTGTTCAAACGCAGGAGTCCGCCAACAAAGTGCGCTCTCCATGCGCAAGGCCGGCGCCAGGGGAGCGGAGTCCGAAGGGAACGATCAGTATTCGAGCAGGACCTCCTCGGGCCGGTGACCGCCGGGCGACTCCTGTCTCGCAGGCTGGACCGCGGGTATCCCGGCCGGTTCCTCCCGGTCGAACGCGAGTTCTGCCAGCTTCCCTCCGGGCGGAGATGTCGAATCGTGCACGAAGCCCACCCGCGCAGGCTCGTTCGGGGCGGGGGATGGGGTTCGGCGCGTCGGGCGGACTTCGGTGACCAGGCTTCGCGTGAGGGATGCGCGCCCGACAGGGCCGGGACGCCGCCGCCACGGGGGTTATGTGGCGGCGGTGGCCCGGCGCGGTTGGGCACAGTCGTATCGTGCCCTACCGCGCGCGCAGCCCGGCCCGGAGCGCAGCGGAGGGACACGCCCGGGACCGCAGTGCGAAGTGCGAGGTGCGAAGTGCGAAGTGCGAAGTGCGGGCGGCTCAGGTCTCGATGGCGATGGTGCGCAGGCCGGCCAGGTTGCCGCGGCCGTCGCTGCCGACGGCGTAGCAGCGCACCTCCATGGTGCCCAGGCGGAAGACGCGGACCTCTCCCAGGCTCGCCTCCAGCACCCGGCGCAGGTCCTCGTAGCGGGGGCGGATGCGCTGGGCCTCGACGTCGTAGGGGTCGCTGGTCTCGATGTGGCGCGCCAGGAAGTGCTCCAGCGAGCGCTCCTCCCGCTTCTCGCCCGGCGCCGCGCCGAGGCGCCGCGCGAACTCGTCCACGCCGTACGGCCACCCCGCCGCGCCGCCGGGGAGGAAGAACCACTCGAACGGCCGGTCGGACTCGCTGGTGTAGACCAGCCCCCCGGCGGCGGACTCCAGGCGCGCGCGCAGGGCGGGGTCGGGGGCGGCGGTCGGCTCGGGCATGGTTCGGGAGACCGGGTGCGCGTGACGGAGGGATCGAGGTCGCCACGAACGACGAAGGGGCGAAGGCCGTGCTTTTCGCCCCTTCGCCGCGCCGTGCCGCCTTCAGACGGCCGGGACGGGGGGTGGGGGCGAGACCTCCTCCACCGGGAGCGGGCCGGGGCCGGGGACCTGGACGACCACGGGCTTCTCGCCCATCCCCAGCGCCACGTCGCGCAGGAAGACGGTGAGCGGGATGGCCAGCACGGCGCCGGTGGGGCCCAGCACCCACGCCCAGAAGATCACCGAGAGGAAGCTGAGCAGGGCCGACATCTTCATCTCGGCGCCCACGTAGCGCGGGCCGATCACGTTGTCGACCACGTTGTTGATGATCATGTAGACCACCACCACGATCACCGCCTGCTTCCACCCCAGCCCCAGCAGCGCCATGAGCGCGGGCGGGATCACCGAGAGGGTGAACCCGATGTTGGGGACGAAGGAGAGCAGGAAGGAGAACACGGCCCACAGCAGCGCGTGCTCCACCCCCATCACCAGCAGCAGCACGTAGTCGAGCGCGGCGGCCACCAGCCCCAGCACGGCGCGCACCCCCATGTACGCCCGCATCTTCTCGGTGAACGCCTGGAAGCGCAGCCCGAAGTCGGTGCGGGAGGCGGCGCGGGTCTCCACGTCGCGCTCCATGCGCGCCACCCCGCCCAGCATGAACGCGAAGATGAAGAGGGTGAGGCTCAGGTTCCCCACCGCTCCCAGCAGCGCGGTCACCATCGAGACCGCCACCCGGGCGGCGTCGCGCCCCCCCACCAGCGACGGCAGGTCGGCGGGAAGCCGCGGGCCGATGCTGGGGTCCGCCTTCAACTGCTGGAACAGGCCGTTGAGCTGGGCGACGTAGGACGGGAGCTGCACGGCCACCTGGCGCAGCGAGCCCGCCAGGAAGGCGACCCCGACCAGGCCCGTGAGCACCACCACCAGGATCACCACCGTCACCGCCAGCCCCGAGGGGACGCGGCGGCGGGTGAGCGCGTTGACGGTGGAGCCCAGGAGCACGGCCAGGAAGACGGCCATCATCACCGGGTTCAGCACCGAGGCGGCGGCGCGCATGCCGGCGGCCAGGATCACCAGGCATGCGCCGATCAGCAGCCACATCAGCGGCAGCCGGCGCATCATCGTCGAGAAATTCATCGCGGCGGATTCTCGCTCGGGACCGGGAAGAGAGGCGGGAGGCGGCGGCGGACGCCCGCGCGCGGCGGGCGGATCAAATGTATGCGCCGGACGCACTTGGCGGAAGCGTGCCGTGCGGCGGGCGGCCCGGCGCATGCGGCACGTTGCGCGGCGGGGGGGCGGGGAGCACCTTTCCCGCGCCCGCTCGCGCCGTTCAGCCCAGACCCGGCCGGGGATCCGCCGATGGACGTCTTCAAGGTCTTCCAGTTCGAGGCCGCGCACCTGCTGCCGAACGTGCCGCCCGGCCACAAGTGCGCGCGGCTGCACGGGCACTCGTTCCGGGTGGAGGTGCACGTGGCCGGGCCGGTGGACCCGCGCCTGGGCTGGGTGATGGACTTCGCCGACGTGAAGGCGGCGTTCCGGCCGCTGCACGACGCGCTCGACCACCGCTACCTGAACGAGATCCCCGGCCTGGAGAACCCCACCAGCGAGAACCTGGCGCGCTGGATCTGGGAGCGCCTGGCGCCGTCGCTCCCCGGCCTCCGCAAGGTCGTCGTCCGCGAGACGTGCACCTCGGGGTGCGTGTACCGGGGCGAGGAGGCGGAAGTGCCTGGACGTTGATCCGGCGGGCCACCGCAAGCGACCCGCCGGATCCCATGGCCCTTCCGGGGCCGCCCTGCCGGCGCCGACAACTCAGGGCTCGAACCAGACGGGCGCGGTCCAGGCGCGATCCGCCAGAACTCCACTGCGTTGGCGCACCTTCAATAATACGTACTGCCCCGGGCCGCTGTACCGGACCCCGCCGATTCGCAGCGGTGTCCCGGCGGGGGTGTCTCCCTGGACGGTTCGAGAGGTGACGAACCGCGCCGGCTCGCCGCCCGCTTTGTCGTCCGCGAACACCGAGACCGTGTACTGGGCGTTCGGCTCGTCCGCGTCGCGGATGGTGAGTTCGATTGGCAATTCTGAGCCGATGGCCGGTGGATCACGGACGATGTCCCCTGTCAGGTGCCCGCCCACACGGAAGATCAGTTCCAGGTTGCGGTCTTCGCTCGCGTAGACGTGCCGGTTCCGGAGTGCGCCCATGACCTTGGCGCGGGTCAACTCATCTGCGATCACGGCGGTGCGCACATCGGTGACCGTGCCCCAGGTGGCATAATGGTTGTCTTGGTCTCCTGTGGGAGCAAGGTGGAATCCCACATTGAGATAGTGGAAGAAGTCCTCCTCCATTACTTCTTCGGCGCGGTGCCCTGCGCTGCTCTCCATCGCCGGCCCGTTGAGGACCTCGATCAGCGAGGCGTGGCGCCCCATCATTGCTATCCAGTTTTCCTCCGAGCCGAAGTCGTCGGCGCCGTACTCCTTCGACGTGCTGTGCAACGCCGGGTGATTGAACTGGAGCACCGCTGGATGGCCGGTGCCATCGGGATGGTCCTCCAGCCAATCTATCAATTCGGCGAATTCGCCGTTGCTTACCTCAATGACCCGGTCGACGTCGAACACGTTGACGTGGTTCCCCTTGCCGATGGTCGAGAACTCCTGGCCGTAGATGGCGACGAAACGCCCATCTTCATTGTATCGATTCGCGCTCGGGATCAGGGCGGAGTTCTGCGGACCCGAATAGAGCCTGTGGTCCGTTCCGATCAATCGTCCGTCGGCGCGCTCTCCGGCGCCGAACTCGGCCCCCGCGTGGTTGTGCTCTGTGATTGCGAGGAAGTCGAGACGGGCGGCGTCGCGGGCGTGTCTGTACGCGCGCGAGGGGGTGCCTGTGCCGTCGCTGTACGAGGTGTGGCTGTGCAGATTGCCGAAGAATACGCGCTGGCCAGAGGCGTTGGAGGCTGAAAGCGCTGAGCACAGGAGTGCGGCCACTGGCATGGTCGCACGAATCGACACGGAGGCGAGTATTGGGCTCATTTTTGTTTCTCCTGCGAACGTTGGCGAAGAAAGAAACGGCGGAGCGGTGGGTCTGGAGCGGCTACATCAATGATGCGGGAATGTGGCGGCAGGTCAAGGAATACCGCATCAAGCACCGGATCCACGAAATTGAGTGCTTTCTTGGCCGATAAGCCTTCAATCCGTACAAACACCCCTCCAATCCGTACAAGCCCGGGCGTGCGGGGAACGCTAGTTTTTCCGTGACCACGTCCGCAGACCCTTGCCCGGGCCACGCGCATGCGAACCTCATCCCGAAGACGGCTCTGCTTCCTCTTCGCCGCGACGGCGATCCTCGCAGCGATGCCCGCCGTGGTCCGGGCGCAGGACGGAGGGTGGGAGCTGGTGCGGCTCGACCTGGAGGTCGACGTGCTGCCGGACAGCGCGCGGCTGCGGATCGGCGGGACGATGCACCTGCGCTCACGGGGCCGGCCCGCCGCGGGCCCGGTGCTGGTGGTGAGCGCGGGGGCGGCGGCGCTCGACGAGGTGACGGGGCCGGGAGTGCAGGCCACTCTCAGCGCGGGGCGCGACTCGGCGCGGGTGGCGCTGGAGGGCGGCGCGGGCGCGGACTCGCTGGTGCTCCGCTTCCGCGCCCACACGCTCGTCGCGCTCGACCCGGGGCGCGGCTTCTCGGTGGGGCGGGAGGGGGCGTTCGCCTCGTGGCGGGGCAACTGGTACCCCGGCCTGGCCGGCGCGGCGGGAGAGCCGCCCGCGCTGGCGGCCCCGGGCGAGACGCGGGTGCGGATGCCGGCGGGGTGGCACGCGCTGGCGGTCGGCGTCCTGGCGGACAGCGCCGACGGAGGCATGGGGCGGAGCGAGACGTGGCGGACGGGGCGCCGGCTCGCCCGCAGCTTCGTGGCGGGGCCGTACGTGGTGAGCCGGCACCGCGTGGGCGCGGCCGAGGTGGCGGTCTACCTCTCGCCGGGGCACGCGCGCAAGGCGGCGCTGTACGCCCGCGCCATCCCGCCGATGGTGGAGATCCTGGAGCGCGCGTACGGGCCGTACCCGTTCGAGTCCTTCGCCATCGCGGACCTGCCGGCCGCGCTGGCGCCGCCCGGGTTCGGCGGGCGCTCGGAGCCGGGCTACTTCGTCGCCCACACGCACGCGCTGCTGGGCGACAGCGTGAACGTCCCGCTCTTCGCGCACGAGCTGGCGCACATGTGGTGGCCCAACCTGGTGGACTCGCGCCCGCCCGGCGACGACATGGTGGACGAGGCGCTGGCCAGCCACGGCGCCGCGCTGGTGGTGGAGGCCACGCGCGGGGCGGCCGCGGCCCGCGCGCTGCTGCGCGACGCCGACCCGCTCTTCGGCACGCGCGCGCACGTGCACCTGTGGCGCACGGGGCAGGACCGCCGCCTGCTGGACGACTACACGCCGCTCCCCGCGCGCTCCAAGGGGCCGTGGATCTACCAGATGCTGCGCGAGCGCGTGGGCGACGCGGCGTTCTTCGGCACGCTGCGCGCGCTGGCGCGGGAGCGCGCGGGCGGCGCGATGTCGCTGGTGGACCTGGCCGACGCGTTCCGGCGCGCCGTCCCCGCCGACACCGGCCTGGCTCGCTTTTTCGCGGACTGGCTGGAGCGGCCGGGGCTGCCGGTGCTGGACGTGTCGTGGCGCGCGGAGCGGGGCGCGGACGGGCCCGCCGCGCGGGTCACCCTCCGCCAGCGGACGGCGCCGTACCGGCTCCCCCTCGCCATCGCCGTCGACGGCGCCGCGGGGACGCGCACGCACCGGGTGCTCCTGGCGGACTCGGTCGCGACGTTCCGGCTGGCGTCCGCCGGGGCGCCCACCGGCGTGCGCCTGGATCCGGAGCACCGCCTGCCGCTGTGGGAGCGCGCGTTCGGGCCGGTGCCGGGGGTGACGGAGCGGTGGAGCGAGGCGGAGTTCCGGGCGTGGCTGCGCGCGGAGGTCCCCTGGCTCGCGGCGGGGCTCGGGGCGACGGCGGTGGCGGTGGCCGTGGTGGAGGACGGGCGCGTGGCGTGGGCGGAGGGGTTCGGCACCGTCGCGCCGGGCGGGGCGCCCGCGACCGCGGCGACGCGCTTCGACGCGGCGGAGCTCGCGCGCCTGCCGCTGGCGCTCGCCGCGCTGGAGCTGGCCCGCCGCGGCCGGCTCGCCGACACGGCCGGGCTGGACTCGCTGCTCCGCGGCCGCGCCGCCGAGCAGGCGGAGCTGCGGCGCCGCCTGGAGACCCTCGGCGAGCCGGCGGCGCTCGCGCGCGAGGTGGTGCTGGCCCCGCTGGGAGCGCGGGCGGACGGGGCGGGCGCCGTGGCGCTGCCGCGGGAGACGGTCGACCCGGCGGCGGCGGCGGCGTTCGAGACGAGCGCGGCGGAGCTCGGCGCGCTCCTGGCGGCGCTGCTCCGCGCCGCGGCGGGCGATGCGCCGGCGCCGCTGGACGCGGCCGTGGCGCGCCGGCTCCTCGCGCCGGGCGCCGACGCGGGCCGCGACCTCCTGGGGCCGGCGCGGCGCGCGGGCGGCGGCCTGCGCGTGGCCGAGACCCCGGCGGGGCCGGCCTTCCACGCGGCCGGGATCGGCGCGGGGCACACGGCGCTGCTGGTCGGCTTCCCGTCGCCCGGGCGCGGCGCCGTGGTGCTCGCGAACCACGGGCTGACGGGCTACGGGCTGGCCGTGCAGGTGCTGCAGCGGCTGGCGGTGCGGTACGGCTGGCCGGTGGTGCCCGGGGTGGCGCCGTGACGGGCGCGGCGGGGCACGCGGGCGTGGTGCGGGCCGCCGGGACGCCGTAGCTTGCCCGGGTCGGCGGATCGGCCACCCCTCGCCCCGGTCGTCACCATGCAGACGGTCCCCCTGCTCGCCGCCGGCCGGTTCTGCGGCCGCGCGGTCCGCCGCGCCCACGCCGGCTCCTTCCTGCTGGAGGAGACGGGCTACCGCCCGCGCCAGCGCCTGGAGGCGCACGCGCACGAGCGGGCGCTGCTGTGCGTGGTGCTGGAGGGGAGCTGGCGGGAGCGCTCCGGCGGCGCCGCGGCCGAGTGCGTCCCCCTGGACGTGCTGTACCGGCCGCCGGGCGAGGTGCACGCGCAGGAGTTCAGCGCGCGTCCGGCGCGGTGCTTCAGCCTGGAGATCGGCCCGGAGGTGACCGCGCGCTACGCGGACCACACGCGCGCCCTGGGGCAGCGCCTGGGCGGGGCCGCCTCGCCCCTGCAGCCGCTGGTGGCGCGCCTCAGGCGGGAGCTGCTGGAGGCCGACGCGCTGTCGCCGCTGGCGGTGGAGGGGCTGTGGCTGGAGATCGTGGCGACCGCGGGGCGGGCGCGGCCGGGGCGCGGGGCGGACCGCCCCGGATGGCTCCCCCGCGCGCTCGACTGGCTGCGGGCCCACGCGGCGGGCCCCGTGACGATCGCCGACGCGGCGGCCGCCGTGGAGGTGGAGCCGCCGCGCTTCTCGCGCGAGTTCCGCCGCGCCATGGGGTGCACGGTGGCGGGCTACCTGCGCTCGGTGCGCGTGCGTGCGGCCGAGCGGCTCCTGCTGGACCCGGGCGTGCCGGGGGCCGAGGTGGCGCTCCGGGTGGGCTTCTACGACCAGAGCCACTTCTGCCGCGCGTTCAAGCGCGAGACGGGGCTCACCCCGACGGAGTTCGCCGCGGGGAGGGCCGGCGGCCGTCCGGGAGCCCAGGGGCCGGGCGATCGGGATCCGCGCGGCCCGGGGACGAGTGCCTGAAGACACCCGCTGGAGCCACGGAAAGCCTCGCCGACCCCGCGAGGCTTCAACCGCAACCCGCGGGGCGGAGCCGGCCCTCTGGTGATCGGCTCCGCGCGCTCGGGACGAACGGCCGAAGGGCCGGGCGGCACCCTCGCCGCCCGGCCCTTCATCCGTACTTCGTACTTCCGTACCCCCGGCTCAGCCGCGGGCCTCGAACATGGCGTATTCCTGGAAGCTGCACTCGCCCACGGGGACGTAGACCTTCTCGGGGCGCGTGACGCCCGGCTCGGCGTAGACCGTGACGCCGCGGTACTCCGCGAACCGGGCCACCCGGCCGGGGAGGATCTCACGCGCGAGGCCGGACCGCTTGTAGGTGCGCGTGCCCAGCACCATGTCCTCGTCCTCGATCAGCCAGCGGGCGGAGGCCGCCGTGGGCTGCGCCGGGTACGCCTCGCGGAAGGCGCGCCGCTGGCCGGCCACCACCACCGTGCTGTCGCCGCGCTCGGCATCGATGAGCCCGTACACCTGCACCGGGCCCGACGCGGCGAGCACGCACAGGGCGAACGGCCGCGGCGGCGGCGGGGCCGCGACTGCCGGCGGCGGCGGCGACACCAGCGGCGCGCAGGAGGCACCCAGCTCGGTGCGCCCGTGGTTCTCGATGGCCCCCGTCACCATGCGGGCGAGCACCGAGCCCACCGCCAGCACCGCCTCGGGCCGGCTCTCCAGCCAGCTCTCGGGGACGGCGTCCAGGTAGGCGTTGTACACGGCCACCGCGGCGTTCACCCGCGAGGGGATCATGTAGCCGGGACGCTCGGGGTTCAGCTGCGAGGTGACGGCCACCAGCCCGTCCAGGTGCTTCACCAGGCGCCGGGCCGCGGCGGCCCCGCCCCGGCTCTCGGGGGGCGTGAGCGCGGCGGCGAGCCGGTCCTCGGCCACGTCGCTGTCCTCGCCCGCGAGCACCGAGCCCAGGTCCGCCTGCACGGCGCTGCCGAGGGCGGGCGCGGCCACCAGGGTGGGGCGCAGCCGCTGGCCGGAGAGGTCGGCCGCCACGGTCTGGGCGGCGTTGCGGACTCCCCAGGCCACGGGGCAGGAGTAGCTCTTGGCCACCCCCGGCTCCAGCCCCAGCATGTCGGCCGTGGTGAGGGAGACGAAGGTGACGTCGGACTGGTCGGAGCGGGAGAAGCCCGGGTAGACCACCTGGGCGCCGGCCGCGGGCGCGAGGGCCGCCGGCAGCAGCGCGAGCGCGCCCCAGAGGAGGCGCCGGACGAAAGGTGCGTTCATCGTAGGCTCAGCCTCAGTAGGGGTACGAAATCCCGAAGCCCACGCCGATGATGGCGCGCGGCTCGGTGGTCAGGTCGGCCGCCCCGGCGGTGATCACCAGCGGGAAGCGGCGCAGCGGCACCAGCGAGACGCCGGCGTTCAGGTCCTGCCCGGTCCAGCTGGCGATCACCGAGGCGGGCTCCACCACGCGCACGGCCAGGCTGCCGAACACGTTCGCCGACTCACGGTCTTCCAGGATGTTGTCCTCGGTGCGGAAGCGGCCGTTGCCCACGCCCACCGTGGCGGCCACGCTGCTGAAGGGGATGGCCGGGTCGTCCTGGAGGAAGAACACCTTGCTCACCACCCCGTAGACGCTGCTGCCGGCGTCGGTGAAGGGGCCGTCGTCTTCACCGCGCAGGTGCCCCCAGCCCACGGCGTTCTCCCACCCCACGGCGATGCCCGTGGCGCCCGGGAGCATGCGGTGCAGCTTGAATGAGAGCCCGCCGCGGCAGCAGCTGCGGAAGGTGCCGAACTGCGAGGCGGCCACCTCGAGCCCCACGTAGCGCCGCGCGTCGCCGAGCCCCAGCCCGATCACGGCGCCGCCGTCGGCGTCTTCGGAGAAGCGGGTGCGCGACTGGTAGCCGACGCCCACGAACACGTCGCCGAAGTCGGCGCCGAAGCCGGTGGGGACGCCGATGGCGATGGCCGGCGCGGCGAAGGAGCCGCGCGCGGGGACGTCGAACGAGGGCGGCAGCGGGATGCGCAGCTGGTCGCGCACGCCCTGCGCGGAGGCCGGTGCGGCGAGCACGCCGGCCGTGGTGAGGAAGAGCGCGGCGGCTCTCCAGAGGGCCGACCCTGCACGTGTCATGGGTTTCTCCCGGGCGGGTGCGTTGCCGGCGGCGGCCCCGTCCGGCGGCCGCCGTCACTTCGCGCCGTGCCGGCGCGTCCGGGGCTCAGGGGCAGACGCCATGCCTTTGCCCGCGCCCCGCATAAGTGACGGCGGGAAAACCACTTGGAGCGAACGCGGGCCGGGTCTTCCCCGGCGCGGTGCCTTGGAATGTTACCGCCCGCCGCAACATCCCGTTACAGCGCCGCCTCTTCTCCCGCCACCCGAACTGGCACCGTTCCCGGTATCAGCGGGGACGAAACCCCGCCCGTCGCGGCGGCGGGGGCCCCCTCCCTGGCGCCTGAGGCGCCTGTCCCTCCCCCGCTGCGCGGGAGAGGGACTTCCTCGCTCCGCTCGTAGCGGGCGCGGGATGCGGCGTTGTGCCGACAAGACGGGGTTCGCGGGCTGTTCCCTGTCCCCTGTCCCCTCGCCGTTCGCGTGAGGGATGCGCGCCCGGAGGGCCGGGACGGCGCCGCGACAGGGGTATCGTCGCGGCGGCGGCCCGGCGCGGTTGGGCACGGTCGTATCGTGCCCTACCGCGCGCGCAGCCCGGCCCGGAGCGCAGCGGAGGGACACGCCCAAACCGCAGTGCGCAGTGCGAAGTGCGAAGTCCTGGGTGCGGAGTGCGGGTGTCGGGGTGGCGGGCCGGCGCTTTCTCGTCCGGAACGGGCGCCGGATCGCGATCCACATTACCGATCCGCACCGATCCGCGCGCGCGGGCATGAAGAAGCGCGGCTTCCGAACGACACGCCCGTATCGCGGCGTGGCAGGGGGTTGTAACGCGGCGATGCGCGCCGCCGGGAGACGCCGCGATCGTAGGCGTGGACACATGCCGAAACGCAGCTTACACTTACGGGCTGATACGCGCATCCGTGGCAGAGATGGCCCGGCACCTGCCTCTCCCTGAGGCGGGCCCTGCGCCCGCTGCCTCGCCTCCGTTCCCCCCGGAAAAACTCGAAGCATGGTGACCCTCACCCCCACGACGCCCCTGCTCGGCGCCGTAGACGGACGCCCGCGCGTGCTCCTGGTCGACGACGAGGCCGGGATCCGCCAGGTGCTGCGCCAGCTCCTGGCCGGCGAGCCGTACGAGGTGCTGGAGGCGCCCGACGGGGCCGCCGCGCTGCAGCTGTTCGCCGAGCGGGGGGCCGACGTGGTGCTCACCGACCTGATGATGCCGGGGATCAGCGGGATCGACCTGCTCAAGAGCGTGAAGGCGATGGACGACACCGTCGCCGTGATCCTGCTGACCGGCGCGGGGACGATGGAGAACGCCATCGCGGCGCTCCGGCTGAGCGCCGACGACTACCTGCTGAAGCCGTTCAACATCGACCAGGTGCTGCACGCGCTCTCGCGCGCGGTGGAGCACCGCCGCCTGCTGCTGGAGAACCGCTACTACCAGAGCCGCCTGGAGCAGCGCGTGCGCGAGCAGGCCGACCAGATCGAGCAGATGTTCCTGGACGGGCTGCTCACCATCGCCAACGCGGTGGAGGCGCGCGACCGCTACACCCGCGGTCATGTGGAGCGGGTGACCATCTACGCGGTGGCCACCGGCGCCGAGCTGGGCCTGGGCGAGGAGGAGCTGCGCGCGCTGGCCGTCTCCGGGCTCCTGCACGACGTGGGGAAGATCGGGATCCCCGACCACCTGCTCACCAAGCCGGGGACGCTCACCCCCGAAGAGTACGCGGTGATGAAGCAGCACCCGCTGATCGGCGCGGCCATCGTGGAGCGGAGCTCGTCCTTGCGCGAGGCGGTCCCCGGGATCCTGCACCACCACGAGCGCTGGGACGGCGCGGGCTACCCCTTCGGCCTGGCGGGCGAGGCGATCTCGACGGCCGGGCGCATCGTCTCGGTGGTCGACACCTTCGACGCCATCGTGAGCAGCCGCCCCTACCGCGCCGAGCGCCCCGAGCCGGTGGCGCTGGAGGAGCTGCGCCGCTGCGCGGGGACGCAGTTCGACCCGCGGGTGGTCGACGCCTTCCTGCGCGCCTTCGGGGAGGGCTTCAAGGGCGGCGCGGAGCTCTCCTGCATCCAGGCGCTGCGCCTGCACGACGCCGCCCGCCCCGACCAGTCGCTCCCCGAGCGGCTGCGCGCCGTCCCGCTGCTGAACTGACCCGCCCCCCGGACCCGCCGCCCCGCCCCATGTCCAACCCGTTCGCGCTCCCCCCCGCGCCCGGCACGCCCGCCCTCCCGCCCGAGCGGGCGGGGGCGGCGCTCGCCGCGCTGGCGCGGGTGGTGGAGGCGGCGGCGCGACCCGGCGAGACGGAGCGGCTCTTCCGCACCCTGGCCGAGGCGCTGGCGCTCGTGGCCGACGCCCCCGCGGCCGCGCTGGCCACCCCCGACGCGGCCGAGCCCGACACGCTGCGGCTCCGGGCGGGCACCGGCGCGCTGGCGGGCGAGGAGGGGGAGCTCCTCCCGCTCGAGGGGAGCCTGGCGGGGGGCGCCTTCCAGCAGCAGGCCACGCGGACGACGGGCGCCGTGTCCGCCAACCCGGCGGCGTTCCTGGTGGAGCGCGACCTGGGGGGCCCCTACCTGGCGGCGCCGCTCCTGGTGGAGGGGCGCGCGGTGGGGGTGGCCGTGGCGGCGCGCGCCGCCGGCGAGCCCGCCTTCGACGAGGCCGACCGCGCGGCGGTGGAGCTGGTGGCGCGGGCGGCCGCCGCGGCCGTGGCGGGGGCCCAGGCGCACGACGCCCGCCGCCGCAGCCGCGCCGCGCTCGACGCCTGGCGAGCCGGGCGCCAGGTGCAGGGCCGGGCCGAGCGGCTGGAGGCGGCGCTGGAGCTCGGGCGGGTGGTGGTGCTGGAGGTGGAGCGCGGCACGGGCGCCGCCCGCTGGAGCGGCGCCGTCCAGGCGGTGCTGGGGGTGGCCCCGCAGGCGCTGGGGGCGCGGCTGGACCACTGGATCACCCGCGTGCACCCCGACGACCGGGGGAGCCTGGCGGCGCTCCTGCGCGGCGAGACGCCGCGCCCGGCCCGGCTGCAGGTGCGCCTCTCCGACGCCACGCAGATCTACCGCGCCTTCGAGCTCACGGCCGACGCCGCGCCCGGCGAGGGCGGCGCCGAGGTGCTCCTCTGCGCGCTCCGCGAGGCGCGGCGCGAGGAGGCCGAGCCCGCCGCCGAGCCGCCGCCGCGCGCCTCGGCCCGCCGCGCCCGGGAGGCCGCCGCGCCCGAGGCGGAGCCCGAGGCCGCGCCCGCCCCGCCGGCGGCGCTGCCCGCGTTCATCCGGGCGGTGCGCCACGAGCTGAACAACCCGCTGGCGGTGGTCACCGGCGAGGCGCAGCTGCTCCGGCGCGAGTGGCTGGTGCAGGCCGAGCCCACCCTGGAGCGCCAGGTGGCGGCCATCTACGACGCCGCCCAGCGGCTGGGCGACCTGGCGGCGCGGCTGGCGGCGCTGGAGCACGACCCCGCCGCGCTGGTGATCACCGACGAGGGCGGCGTGGGGATGCGCGCCTCCGAGAACGGCGCCGGCGGCCCCTCGCCCGGCGAGCCGGCGTAAGACCTCCCGAACCTCCGCGGCGTTTCATCCCCCGGAACCCTTCCACCGCCGGTCAGGCACAGTGGCCACCATCCTCCTGTCGAGCCCGCCGCCCAGCATCGGGTCGTGGCTCGCGTACCGGCTCCGCGGCAACACGCTGGAGCTGCTCTTTTCCCCCGACGAGGTGCTCGGGCGCCTGCGCACGGAGCGGGCGCCTTCGCTGGTGGTGCTGCACGCCGCCGGCCCCGACGCCGAGCTCGAGGCCGACGTGGTGCGGGTGCGCGAGGCGTGCGGGCCGGCCGTGCCGATCCTGCTGAGCGTGGACCTGGAGGGCACGTTCCCCGACCCGCGGCTGCTGGGCCGGCTGCGACGCCTGCACGGCGCCACGCTGGTTCCCGCCGACCGGGCCGAGCTGCTGCGCGCGGTCCTGGAGGCGCTCCCCCAGGCGGCCGTCCCGCGCGCCTGCCGCCCCGAGGCGGAGGTGCCGGTCCGCCGCTTCCCCGACCGCCCCGTCCCCGTCCGCGCCGCCTGATAAGAACATCAGGTCTCACGCAGAGTCAGCGGAGTCAGCGGAGGAACCCCCTCCGCTGGCTCTGCCGGCTCTGCGTGAGAAGTCGTGAGCCCGACAGGTGGCCCTCCCGCGAGCGTCGACATCGGGGTATGCGTCGGGCGCTCTGATTGACCGGCTACACGACGTACGGTAGGTTTTTTGAGAGTGTGGCCATCATCTTGAGCTGAAGGATGCGAACCCGAGCCATGGAGTGAAGGACCATGGTTGCGAAGAAAGACAGGAAGCTGGCGGAGCTGATCCTGTACGTGGCGGAGCGCTCCGAGGCTGACCGGTTCTTCGGGGCGATCAAGCTCAACAAGATCCTCTTCTACGCCGACTTCCTCTTCCACCAGAAGACCGGGCGCTCGATCACGGGCCAGGAGTATCAGCGGCTCCCGAACGGTCCCGCGCCGCGGCGGCTGGTCCCGGTGCGCGACGCGCTCGAAAAGGCCGGCGATCTCGCGCTCAGGACCCGTTTCGTGGGCGGTCTCAAGCAGGTCCGGGCGATCGCGATCCGCGAGGCCGACCTCTCGCCCTTCAGCGGGGAGGAGATCGCGATGGTGGATTTCGTGATCGAGGCGCTGCGAGGCCTGACCGCCGCGGAGTCCAGCGAGCTTTCACACGCCGAGCTCGGCTGGAAGCTGGCCGAGGAGGGGGAGACGATTCCGTACGCGACGGTGTTCCTCTCGGAGCGGAAGATCACCCAGGAGGAAGCCGACTTCGCGCTGCAGCTGGCGGAGCTGTAAAGCGGCGTCCCCCCTTCGCGCGCACGCTTTCGGCCCCGCTTCCGATGGGAAGATACATCCTCTACGAGGTGGTGGAGTCGCAGCGCTTCCGGGCTCAGATGGGAGAGCACTCGGACATCCAGCGCTGGGACGAGGTGATGGAGGCCGTGATCTTCGCGCTCGCACGCGACCCGCACGGGATCGGGCAGCCGACGAGCCACCCCGAGATCTTCGCGTTGCCGACGGAGGCGGCCCCCGGAGTTCCCGCGTTCGTCATCTACTACCGCATTCTGCCGAAGCAGGTGGAGCTTGTAGGGCTGAAGCTGGTGGACGATGCGCTCGAATTCTGAGCGTGCAGGCAGGCGCGAGGTCGTACCCCTACCGGAAGAAAAAGCCGGCGCCCGCTGTAGATGGTCTCCGCCGGGCGGCGTCCGCATCTACCCCACGCAAGCGATGCCCACCTACCAGGAGGTCCGGGAGCGGCTGAAGACCGGGGACCTGCTGCTCTTCTCCGGGACCAGCGCCATCTCCACCACCATCAAGTTCTGCTCGGGGGGCAGGTGGTCGCACGTGGGGATGGTGGTGCGCCTCCCCGGGCGCGACGAGCCCTTCCTCTGGGAGTCCACCACCCTGGTGGACGTCCCCGACGCGGAGACGGGGCTCGCCCGCCCCGGGGTGCAGCTGGTGACGGTGGCGGAGCGGGTGGCCACCTACCGGGGCGAGATCATGCTGCGCCCGCTCGACCGGCCCCTCACCCCGCCGATGCTGGCCCGGCTGGAGGAGGTGCGGCACCGCTTCGCGGAAACGGAGTTCGAGCGGAGCCGGCTGCAGCAGCTGCGCGCGGCGTACGACGGTCCCGGCGGGGCCAGCCCGGGCGAAGACCTCTCCAGCGTCTTCTGCTCCGAGCTGGTGGCCGAGGCGTACCAGGCGATGGGCCTCCTCCCCGAGTGGCCCGAGGGCCCGCCGTCCAACGAGTACGTCCCCCTCGACTTCTGCGCCGAGCGCGGGCTGCGGCTGGGCCGCGGGTACGCGCTGGGCCCCGAGGTGCCGATCACCGCGGGGTAGGAGCTGCACCCGACGGCGCACTTCGCACGTCGCACTTCGCGGCTCGCACGCTCCCCTTGCGTCCGCGCCGTCCGCGCACTACATCCGTATACCGCCCACCCGGAGGCCATTCCCCGCCTTCTCCGACGATGCCCAAGATCCCCCAGAAGCTGAAGGAGAACCGCCGCGAGGCCATCCTCCAGGCCGCGGTCGACTGCCTGGCGAAGCACGGGCTCGCGGGCACCAGCATGCGCACCATCGCCGAGGCGGTCGGGCTCACCAAGGGCGGGCTGTACCCGTACTTCGAGAACAAGGAGGCGATCCTGGCCGCGGTGGTCGAGCGCTACGTGGGGCAGCAGCTCGAGCTGCTGGAGCCGCGCGAGGGGATGAGCCCCGCCGACCAGCTCACGGCGTTCATGGAGAGCTTCATGATGGCCGGGCTCGACCCCAAGATGGCCGCCACCCAGCGGGGGTTCATCGACCTGTGGACCTCGGCGGGCGACGTCCCCGCGGTGCGCGCCTCCATCGAGCACCGCTTCGCGGCGTTCCTGAGCGCCATCGCGGCCCTGGTGCGCCGGGGGCAGGAGGAGGGCGCCTTCCGCCGCGAGGTGGACCCCGACCACGTGGCCGGGCTGATCCTGGCCGCGCGCGACGGCATGGTGTTCCAGCACGTGAAGCTGCGCGCCACCATCCCCCTGGCCGAGCTCACCGGCTTCCTGCGCCGGCTCCTGCTCGACCAGCTCCAGCCCCCCGAGGCCCCGCGCGCCCCCTCCGGCGGCCGCCGCGCCCGCGCGGGCGCCGACGCATAACCCTCCCTCCACGACCAGGCGGACTCCAGGCCCCGCGGCGAGCGCCCGGGGCTTTTCGCCTGTCCGGACGAGCCGGTGACGGTTGATCGGCCGTCCCCGACAGAAGATCAGGAAATCCCCCACACGCGAATCGCGCAGCCCCCTACGAGGCGTCCTCCCGCCGCCCCGTTGTATTCCCGCGGGCCCGGGGAGGCCGCGCGGCGCAGTCCTTCAGGCCGAGCAGGAGATCCGGGGAGTCCTCGTCAGGGAGCCTCTAGCGATGCGAGACGCCGATCAGGCCGTGCCGGTGGTGGCGCGGATCGTCCTTCCGGGGCACCGCGACGCCGAAGGGAAGGCGGAAGTGGTCCCCGTCCCGTTCTGGTCGCGCGCCGTGCGCACCGCCGCGCTGGCGGGCGCGTGGGCCGCCGCGGCGGTCACCATGTTCTTCGTGACCATCTTCGACCCGTTCCTCACCTCGATCCCGGTGCTGGTGGGGGCGTTCACCGTCTACCGCAGCTGGCGGGGCCAGTACCTGGTCCGCTCGTTCCAGGGCGGCTGCCCGCGCTGCGGCACGTCGATTCGGCTGAAGCCCGGCGCGCGCATCAGCGTCCCGCACCCGATGGTGTGCTATTCGTGCCACCACGAGCCGGAGCTGAGCTTCTGATCCCGTTTTCCAGGGATGGCGCTGGATTGCGATCCTCCGACGAGAAGCCTCGCACGGAGTTGACGGAGTCAGCAGGGGAACCCCGCCGTTCTCCGTCAACTCCGTTTCCTCCGTGTGATACCATCTTCCGAAACCGACTGTGCATTCCACTTAAGACGAAAGGGTCATCCTGAGGGAGCGTCCGCGCGTAATTCGCTCCCGCACCAAGGGTGGGACGCGACCGAAGGATCTACTCCGCGTGCTGGTGGCCAGATGCAGCGCGCGGAAGCCGGCCTCGCTTCGGGGTGAGTAGATCCTTCGGTCGCCGCCAAACATCGGTGCTGAAACAGATTCGGCGCAGCGGCTCCCTGAATAGAAACTACGGAGCCGGGGTCGCGCTCTTCAGGCGGCCTTCCGCAGTTCCACCTTGTAGCCGAGCCTCTCCAGACGCCGCTGCAGGCGTCGCGCTACGCGCTCTCCACCCTGGGAGTCGAAGTAGTCCGGGC
>DASVWD010000019.1 GCA_036389795.1 Longimicrobium sp. | reverse complement strand
GCGGAGCGCGCGGAAGTAGTCGTCCGAGACGCCGGCGTACAGGACGAACGGCTGCTGGTCGGCGGGCGGCGGCGGCGCCCCCGCGATGGTGAACCCCATGCTGCTCTTGACCGCCGTGGGGGGCATGGTGGCGCTCGCGACTGCGCTCACCCCCGGGAGGCCGCGCAGGCGCTCGGCGAACCGGTCGTGGAAGCGGACCAGCGCCTCCTGCGTCGGATAGCCGCCCCCGGGGAGCTGGACGGAGACCGTCAGCACGCCGTCTGCGTCGAAGCCGAGCGGCGTGCGGGTCATGGCCCAGAGGCTCCGCGCCAGCAGCCCCGCGCCGGTGAGCAGGCTGACGCAGAGCGCGATCTGCGCCGCCACCAGGAGGCCGCGCAGGCGGCTCGAGCGGCGGCCCTCGCTGGCCCCGCGCGTCTCCTCGCGCAGCGTGTCCTGCGGGTCCGTGCGCCCCACCGAGAGCGCCGGCGCCACGCCGAAGGCGATCCCGGTGCAGAGCGCGAGGAGCGCCGTGACGAGCACCGCCCCGCGGTCCAGCGACAGCTCCGCGTAGTCGGGGAGCGCCGGCGGCGCCAGGTCGCGCAGCACGGCCAGCCCCAGCACCGCCAGCGCGAGCCCGGCCGCCCCGCCGGCCGCCGCCAGGCAGACGCTCTCGGCGAGGAGCTGCCGCACCAGCCGCCCGCGCCCGGCGCCCAGCGCCACGCGCACCGCGAACTCCTTGCGGCGGGCAAGGTTACGTGAAAGGAGCGCGCCGGCCAGGTTGGCGCAGGCGATGAGGAGCACCAGGGCCGCGCTCCCCATCAGCATCAGCAGCGGGGTGCGCGCGTCGCCCATCATGGCGTCGCGCAGCGGCATGGCCACGACGCCGATGCTCCCGTTGTCGTCGGGGTGCTCGCGCGCCAGCTGGGCGCCGATGGCCGCCACCTCGCGCGCCGCCGCCCGGTGGGCGACGCCCGGCTTCAGCCGGCCCACCAGGCCCAGCCAGTGCTGGCGCCGCGCGCTCACCGGGTTGCGCAGGGAGGGGCCCAGGTCCATCGGGAAGAAGAAGTCCGCCTCGCCCATGGGCCCCACGAAGCCGGCCGGGAGCACGCCCACCACCGTGCGGGGGATCCCGTTGACGCGCACCTCGCGGCCCAGCACCCCGGGATCGCCCCCCAGCAGGCGCTGCCAGGCGGCGTGGGCCAGCACCACCACGCGCGCCGTGTCGGACGCGGCGTCCTCGGCGACCAGGGCGCGCCCCAGCGGGGGAGACACGCCGAGCGTGCGGAAGAGCCCCGGCTCCACCCACGCGATGCGGGCCACGCGCGGCCCGTCCTCGTCGCCGTAGACGCCGTCCTGCGGCGCCGACATGAACGCGGCCAGGCTCGCGAACGACCGCTGCCGCCGGGCGAGGTCGTCGATGGTCCCGGCGCTCAGGGCCCCGCGCTCCTGCGAGCCGTCCAGGAGGCGCCCGTACACGCGCGCCAGTCGGCCCGCGTCGCGGTAGGGGAGCGCGTCCAGCAGCACCGACTTCACCACGCCGAACACGGCGGCGTTGGCGCCGATCCCCAGGGCGAGCGTGAGCACGGCGAGCAGCGAGAAGAGCGGCGCGCGCAGCGCGGACCGCACCCCGTAGCGCAGGTCCTGCCGCAGGTCGCTCCACCAGCTCGCGCGGCTCTCCTGGCGCACCCGCCTGCGGCCGATCTCCTCCAGCTCGGCCCGGGCCGCGGCCACGTCGCCGAACTCCCTCAGCGCCTGCGCGCGCGCCGCCGCGGGGTCCATCCCCCCCGCCGCCAGCTCGCGCGCGCGCTCCTCCAGGTGGAACGCGATCTCGTCCTCCACCTCGCCCGGCACCCGCGCCTCGGACGCGGGGAGCCGGAACAGCCTGCGGATCCCGGAACTGCGCGCCATCGGTGTGCCTCCCGTGTCGTTCAGGCGGTCCGAAGCACCTTGAAGACGGCGGCCGCGTAGCGCGACCACGTGTCCGCCTTCACGGCGAGCTGCCTCCTCCCCTCGTCGGTCAGCCGGTAGTACCTGGCCTTGCGGTTGTTCTCCGTCAGCCCCCACTCGCACGCGAGCCACCCCCGCTCCTCCATGCGGTGCAGCGAGACGTAGAGGGCGCGGTCCTCCACCTGGAGCTCGGCGTCGGTGGTGCGCTTGATCCACTGGGCGATCTCGTACCCGTGGCGTGGGCCCCAGGAGAGGGTCTTCAGCACCAGCACGTCGAGCGTCCCTTGCAGCAGCTGCAGATCCTCGCGGGCCATCTCTTCTCCCCCGAATCGTTCCCCGGAAATGTTACATGGAGCAAGGTGCGCGCGTCCGGCGCGCCGCGCAAGGGTCTTCGCTTCCGACGCGCGGGAGCGCCTGGAGACGGGCGCTTTCCCCCGCGCCGTGTTACGTTGCTCCGGAAACCGCCGCTCCGCCGCTCCCGTGGAGGATGCAGTGCCGCCGACCCGCTCCATCGCCCTGCTCGTCCCCACGGCCGTCCCCTGGTCGTCGCGGCGGCGCGCGTAGGCGTGGGGACGGGGATGGAGCGCCCGCGCCGGCCCACGCGCGAAGAGATCGCCGCCGCCGAGGGGCGGACGGTGCCGGACGTGATCGCGCCGGGGCTGGACGTGCTCTTCTGCGGGATCAACCCGGGGCTCTACACCGCCGCCGTGGGGCACCACTTCGCGCGGCCGGGGAACCGCTTCTGGAAGGCGCTGCACGCGGGCGGCTTCACGCCCCGCGTCCTCTCGCCCTGGGAGGAGCGGGAGCTGCTCCGCTACGGGTGCGGCATCACCAACGTGGCGGCGCGCGCCACCGCCGCCGCGGCCGAGCTCTCGCGCGAGGAGCTGGCCGAGGGCGGGCGGCTGCTGGAGGAGAAGGCGCGGCGCTTCGCCCCGCGCTGGCTGGCGGTGCTGGGGATGGGCGCGTACCGCACGGCGTTCGGCCGCGCGGGCGCCGCGCCCGGGCCGCAGGACGAGACGGTCGGCGGCGCGCGGGTGTGGATCCTCCCCAACCCCAGCGGCCTCAACGCCAACTACCGTCCCGACGACTTCGCCCGCCTCTTCCGCGAGCTGCGCGAGGCGGTGGAAGCGACGACGAGCGGTCGAACGCAACGCACCGTTTGACTTTCTGGCATCTCTGCCACAAATTGATGGCAGACTTGCCGCAGAGGAGGAAGGCCATGGAATGGTACGAGACCGCGAACGCCCTCGGCGGCACCGCCGTGCTGGGAGACGAGATCCGCACCGGGCCGTCGTTCGTGCAGCGGATCGAGCGGGGGCTTCCCCGTGGGGCGATCCGCCAGCTCAAGCACTTCAGCGGGCTGTCCGACGCGGACCTGTCGGAGGTGATCCCGCGGCGGACCCTCACGAGCCTGCGCAACGTCCAGACGCTCACACCGGAGCAGTCCGACCGCGTCGCGCGGATGGCCGCGATCTTCGTTCTCGCCCAGCGGGTTTTCGGTGACCCCGATGTAGCGCGTGACTGGCTGCTGACCCGCAACCCCGCCCTGGACCACGAAGTCCCGCTTCGTCTCCTCCGTACCGGAAGCGGGGCGCAGCTGGTCGAGACCGTGCTTGTCCGCATCGAGCACGGCGTGTACGAGTGACGTACGTCTGGCGCCTGGCCAGCGGGCGCTATCCGCCGCTCACGGGCGAGGGGGCGAGGATCGCGGGCGGCCGGTGGAATTCCCCGGGCCGCCCGCTCGTTTACGCCTCCGAGTCTCTCGCAGTCTGCCTGGCCGAGTGCCTGGTGCACATCACCGGCCCGCTTCCGCGCGACTACGTCGCCTACAAGCTGTCCATCGAGGAGCACGACATCGAGCGCCTCGATCCCGCTCTGCTCAAGGACGGCTGGAAGACCGACATCGGCTATACGCGCGCGATCGGCGACCAGTGGCTCGACCAGGTGCGCAGCCTCGCTCTCGCCGTCCCTTGCGCGGTTCTGCCCGAAAGCACGAACGTGCTGATCGACCCGATGCATCCCCTCGCCGTGACAGTACGGATCGTCGACCGGCAGCCGTTCCAGTTCGACCCCAGACTCCGTCCTGGCCGCTGATGGATAATCATCATCATCACCACCACGGCAAGCCCGAGCCGCCCGTCGAGCCCGGCTACCCGGAGCACCCCGAGGTCCCGCACGAGGGCGGGCACCTGCCGGGGCCGCGGATGGAGCACGCCGGACACGCCGGCCATCGTCTCGAGACCGCGCACGACGCGCACGGCGGCCACGGCGCGCACGCGGGGCACGGCGGGCACGACAAGCACGCCGGGCACAGCGTGGAGATGTTCCGGGACAGGTTCTGGATCACCCTCCTGCTGACCATCCCCACCGTGGTGTGGGGGCACATGCTGATGCGGCTCACCGGGTGGATGCCGCCGCGCTTCCCCGGCTCGGAGTGGATCCCGCCCGTCTTCGGCACGGCCGTCTTCCTCTACGGCGGGGTCGTCTTCCTCCGGGGCGCCGTCCACGAGCTGAAGGACCGGCTGCCGGGGATGATGACGCTGATCTCGCTGGCCATCACCGTCGCCTTCGTGTTCAGCGCGGCGGTGACGCTGGGATTCCCCGGGATGCCGCTGTGGGAAGAGCTGGCGACGCTGGTCACCATCATGGTGCTGGGCCACTGGATCGAGATGCGCTCCATCTCCCAGGCCCAGGGCGCGCTCCACGAGCTGGCGAAGCTGCTCCCCGACACCGCCGTCCGCGTGGCGGGCGGCCGCACCGAGGAGGTGCCCATCTCGGAGTTGAAGGAAGGCGACGTGGTGCTGGTGCGCCCCGGCGCGGGCGTCCCCGCCGACGGGACGGTGGCCTCGGGCGAGAGCTCGGTGAACGAGGCGATGATCACCGGCGAGTCGCGGCCGGTGCGTAAATCGCCGGGCGAGCGGGTGATCGCCGGGACGGTGAACGGCGAGGGCTCGCTGCGCGTGGAGGTGACGGGGACGGGCGAGCGCACCACGCTCGCGGGGATCATGCGCCTGGTGGAGCAGGCGCAGACCTCGCGCTCGCGCGCCCAGGCGCTGGCGGACCGCGCGGCGCTCTTCCTCACCATCGTGGCCATCGCGGCCGGAGCGGTGACGCTCGCCGCCTGGCTGCTGCTGCGCGCCAACCCCGCCTTCGCCGTGGAGCGCATGGTCACCGTGCTGGTGATCGCCTGCCCGCACGCGCTGGGGCTGGCCGTCCCCCTCGTGGTGGCGATCTCGACCACGCTGGGCGCGCGCGGCGGGCTGCTGGTGCGCAACCGCCGCGGGCTGGAGGAGGCGCGGAGCCTCCAGGCCGTCGTCTTCGACAAGACGGGCACCCTCACCCTGGGCGAGCACCGCGTGGTCGCCGTCGCCGCGGACGGCCTGCCCGAAGGCGATGCGCTGCGGCTGGCGGCGGCCGTGGAGCGCGACTCCGAGCACCCGGTGGCGCGCGCCATCGTGAAGAGCGCGGAGGAGCGCGGCCTCGCCGTCCCCGCGTCGGACGGCTTCGAGGCGATCCCCGGCCACGGCGCGCGGGCGCGGGTGGACGGGCGCGAGCTGCTGGTGGGCGGGCCGAACCTGCTGCGGCGGGAGGGGATCGAGCCGCCTCCCCTGCTCGCGCAGGCGGCGGCTCGCGCCGCCGAGGCTGGACGCTCGGCGGTCTTCCTGGTGGAGGGGGGCCGCGTCCTGGCCGCCTTCGCCACCGCCGATGCGGTGCGCCCCGAGTCTGCCGAGGCGGTGCGGCGGCTGCACGAGAACGGGATCGAGGTGGTGATGCTCACCGGCGACTCGCGAGCCGTGGCGGACTCGGTAGCGCGCGAGCTGGGGATCGACACCGTCTTCGCCGAGGTGCTCCCGGGCGACAAGGCCGACAAAATCCGCGAGATCCAGGCGCGCGGGAAGCGCGTGGCGATGGTGGGCGACGGGGTGAACGACGCCCCCGCCCTGCTCACCGCCGACGTGGGCGTGGCGATCGGCGCGGGGACCGACGTGGCGGTGGAGGCGGGCGACGTGGTGCTGGTGCGGAGCGACCCGCGCGACGTGCCGCGCATCGTGGAGCTGTCGAAGGCCACCTACCGCAAGATGGTGCAGAACCTGTGGTGGGCGGCCGGCTACAACATCGTCGCGATCCCGCTGGCGGCGGGCGTGGCGTCGCGCTGGGGCCTGGTCCTCTCCCCCGCCGTCGGCGCCGTGCTGATGTCGCTCAGCACGGTGATCGTGGCGATCAACGCACAGCTCCTGCGGCGGGCGCGGCTGTGAGTCCCGTGCTCCGCGCCCGTTGCCCTCGCGGGTAGAGCACCGCTACTCGGTATCGGCCTGCTTCCGGAGCGCAGCCCTCCGCCGCGAGATCAGCGTGGCCGCGAGGAGCCCGACGCTCGCGCCCACGCCCGCCCCGGCTGGCGCGGACGGGAGCCCCAGCACCGCGCCGAGCAGACCCATCAGAAGACCCAGCCCCAGCGCGAACGCCAGGAGGACCGCGATGATCGGTCCCCACCCGGTCAGCCTTGCGTTGCCGTCGGTCATGACTCCTCCTCTGCTGGAAGCGAAGCACGGATCAGGGTAACATACCATGGCCGGCTCACGGCAGACCAGGAAATTCCTCGAGCGGAGCACCGAATGACGTGCTGCTGCCTGGAAGCGTACGAGCGGGAGTTCAACCCGCGCCTCGCCGCGCGGAACCTGCGCCGCTACCGCCGCCGCGGCCCGCTGCCGACCACGCGCCTGCTGCTGGAGGCGATCCTGGCCGAGGGCGTCGCCGGCAAGACGCTGCTGGACATCGGCGGCGGCGTGGGCGCGATCGGCCACGAGCTGCTGAAGGCGGGCCTGGAGCATGCCACGCAGGTGGACCTCTCCCCCGCCTACCTGGGCGCGGCCCGGGAAGAGGCCGAGCGGCAGGGCCATCAGCAGCGGACCACGTTTCTCCAGGGGGACGCGGCGGCGATGGACGAGCAGCTCCCCACGGCGGAGATCGTCACCCTGGACCGCGTGATCTGCTGCTATCCGGAGGTGGAGCGGCTGCTGTCCACCGCGGCCCGGCACGCGCGCGAGCTGGTGGGGCTGGCCTATCCGCGCGAGACGTGGTGGGACCGCGCGGCGCTGGCGGCCGCCAACCTCTCCTTCCGCGTCCGCCGCTGCCCCTTCCGCGTGTACCTCCACCCGAGCCGCACGGTCGATGCGCTGCTGCACGGCCACGGCTTCGAGCAGCGGTCCCACCGCGCCACGCTGCTCTGGCAGGTAGCCGTCTACGTGCGTACGATACGCTCCTGATCGCCATCTGCGGCCGTCTGGCTTGGCTGCTATCCGTGCCCCACTAAGCCGTGTTCAGGTTCGCCGCATGGATAAGCCGTCTGTGTACGTGGAGACCACGATCCCGAGCTTCTATCACACAACTCGTACCGGGGACGTCGTACGTGTGCAGCGGGAGTGGACGCGGCGCTGGTGGATGGAGGCAGGAGACCGGTACACCCTGGTCACGTCCGACGCGGTGCTCGATGAGCTGACCGAAGGTGACTATCCCAGCAAAGCGGATTGTCTTGCCATGATGAGCGCACTTCCGCTGCTGGAAATCACTCCGGCGATTGCTGAGATCGTCGACGCATACTTTCAGCACCGCCTGATGCCTGCCGATCCTCGAGGCGACGCGTTGCATCTGGCGCTCGCCTCTTACCACAAATGCGAGTTCCTGGTAACCTGGAACTGCCTGCATTTGGCAAACGCGAACAAGTTCGGGCATATTCGTCGCGTCAACACGCTGCTGGGGCTGTACGTTCCAGCGATCGTCACTCCTCTGGAGTTGTTGGGAGGCAATGATGAACCCGGCGCCTGAGCCAGTGCGTGACGAAAGTGAAGAGGTGATCGCGGAAGTACGCTCGGCCCGGCACCGGATCTCAGCCCGGTTCGGACACGATCCCTACGCGCTGGTCAACTACTATATCGAGCGGCAGCAGCAGCATAAGGATCGGCTCGTCCGCGCTACGGAACCTCCAGAGAAGCTCGACTCGGCCAGTTCTGCAGACGGGGAGTGAGCGTCACCGCGGCAGCTGCGGGAGCTGGCCCGCGCTGGCGGCGGCGCGGCCGTGAGAGCGCTTCTTCCTCGCCTACGACCCGCTCCGGACGGCACGGCGGGTCAGGCGCGTGCCGGTCCTGATCCTCCAGGGCACCACGGACCGCAACGTGCCGCCGGGCGACGCCGAGAAGCTCGCCGCGGCCTTCCGCGCCGCCGGCAACCCGGACGTCACCGTGCGGGTGTTCGAGGGCTTCAACCACGTCTTCCTGCGGGACCCGGACGGGGAACCCCCGGCGCTACGGCGCCCTCCCCTCCTTCCTGGTGCCGGCGGAAGTGCTCGGGCCGCTGGCCGACTGGCTGGCCGTGCGCCTGCGGCGGTAGCGCGCGCTCCGCGCGAGGCTCACCGCGGCCGGGAGGGCGCCCGCCGGTACGGCGCGAGCAGCGTCTCCAGCTCCTGGCGCGCGGCGTCCTCCGGGGTGCGGTCCTCCAGCAGCACCCAGAGGAAGCGGCCTCCGTTGAACATCGACTGGATCGCCGCGGCCAGGCGCTCCGGGTCGGCCTCCGGCGCCAGTTCCCCCGCCTCCACCGCCTCGCGCAGCCACCCCCGGAACAGCTCGCGCTCCGCCTGGAAGAAGCGCACGGCCTCGGCGCGGAAGTCGGGGTCGGTCACGTCGAGCTGCAGCATGGCGAGCTGGTTGGCCAGCTCCTCGGGCGTGCCGAACGCGCGCGCGGCGTGGGCGCCGTACCCGAAGAGCGCGTCCAGCGGCGACCGGTGCGCTGTGCGGAACCCCGTGAAGTGCTCCCCCGGCGTCACGTTGTAATGGCGGATCGCCGCCAGGAGCAGGTCGCGCTTCGACCCGAAGCGCTGCACCAGCGCCCCCGCCGTCACCCCCACCTCCCGCGCGACGTCGCCCAGCGTCATCCGCTGCGGGCCCAGGCGCGAGATGGCCTGGATCACCGCGCAGAAGACGTCCTCGTCCGTCGCCTTCCTCGCCCGTGGAGCCATGACCCTTGACGTAAGGTGAATGAAGATTTAGTTTCGCATCCTAAATCTCCGTTTAGTATACACGCGGCGAAACGCGGATGCCAGGGAGATGAGAATGGGCGTTGGAGGGAGGTGGGATCTGCGCCGCTACCGCGCCCAACCCACGTGGCAGGGTGGGTAGATTCTTCGGCCCTGCGACCACTCGAGCGGACGCTGGTTCGGTGTGGTCGGGCCTCAGAATGACGGCCCTTGAGAAGGCCGGTGAGGGTTCGGACAAAACGCGAGCAGGAGGTGGCCGATGGGAGCGCTGGAGGGCAGGGTCGCCGTGGTCGCGGGGGCGACGCGGGGGGCG
This sequence comes from Longimicrobium sp., assembly GCA_036389795.1. NCBI lineage: Bacteria > Pseudomonadati > Gemmatimonadota > Longimicrobiia > Longimicrobiales > Longimicrobiaceae > Longimicrobium > Longimicrobium sp. The sequence goes on along the minus strand of DASVWD010000019.1, from coordinate 38,099 downwards.
GGGCGCGGGATCGCGTGCATGCTGGGCGAGGCGGGGGCGACGGTCTACTGCACCGGGCGCAGCGTGCGGGGGGCGACGTCGGGGCGGCCGGAGACGATCGACGACACGGCGGAGATGGTGACGAGCCACGGCGGCACCGGCATCGCCGCGCGGACGGACCACACCGACCGCGAGCAGGTGCGCGCGCTGTTCGACCGCGTCGCGCGGGAGCAGGGGCGCCTGGACGTGCTGGTCAACAACGTCAACGGCGACGACCTGGCGGACTGGAGCAAGCCGTTCTGGAAGCAGTCGCTCGACAGGGGCCTGCAGCTGATCGAGCGCGGGGTGCACTCGCACCTCATCACCACCCACGCCGCCCTCCCGCTCATGCTGGACGGCGGGGGCGGCGGGCTCGTGGCCGGGATCACCGACCTCGGCGCGATGAGCTTCTTCCACGGCCTCGAGAAGCAGTCGGTGATGCGCATGGCCGAGCTGCTGGCGCCCGAGCTGCGCCCGCACGACGTGGCGGTCGTCGCCGTCACCCCCGGGTACCTGCGCTCGGAGGCGGTGCTGGAGCACTGGGGCGTCACCGAGGAGAACTGGCGCGACGCGGTGGCGAAGGACCCCTACTTCGCCAGCAGCGAGACGCCCTTCTACGTGGGCCGCGCCGTGGCCGCGCTCGCCGCCGACCGGCGGGTGATGCTGAAGACGGGGACGACGCTCAAGTCGTGGGAGCTGGCCGAGGAGTACGGCTTCACCGACGTGGACGGCGCGCGGCCGCACTGGGAGCGCTTCATGGCGCCCACCCTCGAGGAGCGGTGGGGAAAGATCGCGGCCCGCGTGCGGAAGGAGTTCGAGAAGCACGGGCTCGACCCCGCGGCCGTCGTCGAGGAAGATCCGGCGAGTCACACGCTGCGCGCCCGGCTCTCGGCCAACGGCGACCCGCCGCGCTGGCTCCGGCAGGAGCTCTCGATGCTGGAGCTGGTCTACGGCGACCCGAAGCGCCTGGCGGCGGACTTCTACCAGCGCTTCGAGCAGCTCCGGTAGCGGCACGGCAGTGTGTTAGTCCTTAGTCCTTAGTGCTGAGTGGCCTCGGAGCGATCCTCGACCTTTGCACTAAGGACTAAGCACTAAAACACTAAGCACTTGGGTTTGACCGACCCGGGGAGGAGAGGATGCGGCCACTGGAGGGACAGGTCGCCGTCGTCGCCGGCGCCACGCGCGGGGCCGGCCGGGGGATCGCCTGCATGCTGGGCGAGGCGGGCGCCACCGTCTACTGCACCGGGCGCAGCGTGCGCGGGAGCCCGCCGGCCGCGGGCGTCTACGCCGGCCGCCCGGAGACGATCGAGGAGACGGCGGAGATGGTCGCCGCGCGCGGCGGCGAAGGCATCCCCGTCCGCGTCGACCACCTGGTGGAGGAGGAGGTGGCGGCGCTGTTCGACCGCGTGCGGCGCGAGCAGGGGCGGCTGGACGTGCTGGTCAACGACATCTCCGAGGGCGTCGTCCACGAGTGGAAGCCGTTCTGGCAGCTCTCGCTGGACCTGGGGTTCCAGGCGCTGCGGCAGGGGATCCAGACGCACGTGATCGCCAGCCGCCACGCCGCGCCGCTGATGGTCGAGGCCGGCCGCGGGCTGATCGTGGAGATCGGCGACGGCGACACGCTCGACTACCGCGGCACCCTCTTCTACGACCTGGTGAAGGTCACCGTGTCCCGCCTGGCCTGGGCGATGGCGGAGGAGCTGCGCCCGCGCGGGGTGGCGGCCGTGGCACTCACCCCCGGCTACATGCGCACCGAGTACGCGCTCGACCTCTTCGGCGTGACGGAGGAGAACTGGCGCGAGGGGGCGAAGAAGGACCCCGCCTTCCTGGCCTCCGAGACGCCCTTCTTCGTCGGCCGGGCGGTGGCCGCGCTGGCCGCGGACCCGCGGGTGCTGGAGAAGTCGGGCGGCCTGTACAGCTCGTGGGGCCTGGCGCGCGAGTACGGCTTCACCGACGTCGACGGCTCGCGCCCGGACCTGGGCAGGCACTTCGAGGAGCACTTCGGCGGCTCCCCCCACGGCCCGCCGAAGACCGGCCTGCGCTGGACGATCTCTGGCGTACATCGTCCTCCAGCATGATTTTATCTCAACTGGCGTCCTTGTGGACCACCTCGGTCAAGAGAACCATGAAGGAAGACCTGTTCGAAGAGCTTGTCGAAAGCATCAAGGAAGCAGGTGCTTACCTGCGCGGCGAACAAGTACCGGCGCGCATCACCATCCTCCCTTCCCCACTGGCCCCTCCTCGCGAGGATGCAGGCCCATGCCGGCCCAAGCCGCCCGTCTAAAGCGCGCCGCACCTAAGCACTTCTGTCCGACGCGGGCGGGAACCACTCCGCCAGGTATTCCACCACGCCCGTGAAATCGGTCCCCGCGCAGCGATAGGCGATGTAGCCGTCGGGGCGGACGAGGTACTGCGCGGTGTCCTTCACCCCGAGCATCGCGAGCACATCGCCGCCGGCGTCCACCAGCGCGCCTGCCGTGGGACTCCTCGTCAGATGTCGCACGGCCAGCAGGTTACCGTGGCGCGCGGTGAGGTCGGCCAAGCGCTGCGAATCCCAGGCAGCGACGGGGCCGCAGAGGAGGAGGTGGAGCCGCGGGCCGGCGAGCTCCGCCTGGAGGAAGGTGGCGCGGCCGTCACGCGTCACGGGAGCGTCGGGGAGCCGGTCGCCGGCGCGCGGGCCGGCGCGCAGGCGAGGCCCCCCCTCGGCGACGGCGGGGCTGCGCCGGTAGCGAATCGCGAGCTGCGACACGAAGCGGAAGGCGTACGCCCGCAGCCGCGCCGACGACCCAGCCCACCGGATCACCCGCGCCACCACCGTCCGCCGGAACCAGGCGGCGAGTCCCCCCGACGTGTTTAACCGCGCCACGAAGCCGAAGGCCCGGTCGGTGTTGCGCAGGAGGAAGCGCCCCACCGGCCAGCGCTCCGCCTGGTACGAGTCGACCAGGCGCGCGTCCGCCGCGCCGCGCGCCACCAGCGCCAGCTTCCACCCCAGGTTCCACGCGTCCTGCACGCCGGTGTTCATCCCCTGCCCGCCGACCGGGCTGTGGATGTGCGCCGCGTCGCCGGCCAGGAAGACGCGCCCCGCCCGGTAGCGCGCCGCCTGCCGGTGGTGGAGCCGGAACTCCGTCATCCACGCCGGGTCGCGCAGCCGCACCCCGCCCCCGGTCGCCCGGTCGACGATCGCCTGCAGCTCGTCGAGCGTGAGGTCGGGGGGATCCGGCGCGTCCGCGTCCGCGGCGGCGCCCGGCGGCCGCATCCCGATCACCCGCCAGCCGCGCGGATGGCCGAGCGGGAAGAGCATCGCGATCCCCCCGTCGCGCGAGAAGGCGTGGATTACCCCCGGCTCGAGCGGCCCGTCCGCCTCCACGTCGCCGAGCGCGAACTCCTGCGGATAGCGGTCGCCCTCGTACGGAATGCCCGTCTTCTTGCGCACCGTGCTGTGCGCGCCATCGCAGCCGGCCAGGTACGCCGCCGCGATCCGCTCCTCGCGCCCGTCGCCGTGGCGCAGCACGCAGCGCACCTCGTCTCCCCCGTCCTCGAGCTCGACCAGCTCCACGCCGCGCTCGATGACGATCCCTTCCGCCGTGAGGTGGTCGATGAGCACGGCCTCCGTCTCGGCCTGGGAGATGAAGAGGACGAAGGGGTAGCGCGTGTTCTTCGCCGCGAAGCCGCCCAGCCGGATCTCCGCCGCCAAGCGCCCGTCGAAGTGGATGCGGGCGCGCGACCCCGGCGTCCCGCGCGCGGCGAGCGTGTCGCCCAGGCCGAGGCTCTGCAGCAGTTCCAGCGTGCGCGCCTGCACCGCGAGCGCGCGCGACTCGTTCGTGCGGTCGGTCACGCGGTCGACGATGCGGAAGCGCGCGCCGAACCGCCGGAGCTGGGCCGCGAGCGCCAGCCCCGTCGGCCCCGCGCCGACGACCAGCACGTCGAGGCCGGGACCGCGCCCGGAGCTGGAACCAGAGGGTTGCGCCGTCACCATCCTGCGCGTGGGCCGGAGGCGGAACGCGGGAACGCGGGAGTCGCGCCCAACCTACGGCGGCGGCCCGCCTCCCGGCCAGCGGGGAGGCGAGATTTCCGAGCGTGCGAAAGGGCCGGGCGCGCTTCGCCCGGCCCTTCTTGCCGCGTCCGCTCGGCCGACGGACTCAGTTGCGTGGCGCGTTCCGCGGATCGTCGGCCGGGTTCACGTAGGTGAGCGCCCAGGGGCCGACGTTGTTGAGCTGCACCACAGTCTCGCCCCTGGCGCGGGCGAAGTGCGCAGTGCCCGGCGCCATCGACGCGTAGGTGCCCGCCGGGAGGTCGGCCAGCTTCGACTCGTCGAACGTGGTGCCCATCCCCACCTGGAAGGTGCCGGAGATGACGGTGACGCGCTCGTTCCCGGGGTGCACGTGCGGCGCGATGCGGTAGCCGTCGGGGAGCCAGATGCGGAGGGTGAACGGCCCCGGCTGCGAGGGATCGCCCTCCAGCAGCGCCATCCTGGCCCCGGGCGGGAGGCTCGGCGGCGCGGGGGCCCACTGGATGCTCGCCGGAGTGGCCACGATCGCGTGCGCCTCGGGCGCGCCGGTGTTGGCGGCGGGGGCGACCTGCGCCGCGGCGGTTCCGGCGGCGAGCACGAGGGCGGCGGTGAAGACCAGGGCTTTCATGGGCGATCCTCCTTCGGGTGAAAGGGATCATTCGGGGAGCGGGATGGTCCCCGGACGAGGGGCGGCGCGCAGGAGGCCGGGTGGGGTGGGCCGGAAGGCGCGCGGAGACGGCCCGTGCACCCCGAAGCGGGCCGGCCGCCGGAAAGGTCCCCGGCGGCCGTCTTCGGCGAGCCTGCACACGTTGGCCCCACGACCGCCGCACGGCAAGCTTCGCGTCGCGGAGGAGCGGCCCGGGGAGGATGCAGCGGCCTTCGCGCGCCGGGAGATGCGGCGCGCGGGCCGCGGCGGAGCGTTCCGCATCGGAGTACCTGGGGAACGACGAGCCGGCCCCTCCCCCGCGTCCGCGGAAGAGGGGCCGGCTGTCCCCTGTACTCCGTCCCCCGCGGCTCTCTACAGCTCGCTCCCGCAGATCTCGCAGTACCAGGCCTGGGGCTCGTTGATGGCGCCGCACTCCTTGCAGAGCAGCGCCTCGCCGCTCTTGCCCTTCGTGGGCGCGGCGCCCGCGGGGCTGAAGCCGTCGCCCGAGCCGCCGGTGAACTCGGCGGCGGGCTCGGCGGGCGCAGGGGCGGCCGGCCGCTGGGCGCCGCCGGAGATGGCGCGGTCCAGCTCCTCCAGGAACGCCAGATCGTCGGCCTCCAGCTCGCCGCCGGCGGCCGCGTCGGCGGGGGCGACGTCCTCCTCCAGGTCCTTCAGGAACGCCAGCTCGTCGCCGCCCTCCGCGGGGGCCGCAGCCCACCCCGCCCCGCCCCCGCTCCCGGCGGCGTCCAGCCACGGCAGCTCGTCGGCCGCGTCGCCCGGCTGCGTCTGCGGCGAGGCCGGCGCGCCGCCGAACTCGTTGGCCAGCGGGTCCCACCCGTCCTCGGCCGGCGCGCCCGCCGCGGGCGCGGGGCCCGTCTCCACGAAGCCGACCTCGGCCTCCACCTCGCTGATCCACGCCGCCAGGTCCTCGCCCGACGGGACCTCCGCCCCCGTCCCCGCTTCCGCCGCGGGCGCTCCACCCTCGGCCCTGGCGGTCTCCCCCACCCCGCCCTCCACGTCGCCCGCGAACTCGATCACCGGCTCGTACTCGTCCTCGGCGGCGCCCCCGAACCCGGCCTCCGGCTCGGGAGCGAAGCCGCCCACGAGCCCCGGCTCCACCGCGGCCGCGGCCCCGTACCCGTCCCCGATCTCCGGCTCGGCCTCGAGCTCCGCCGCCGCGGGCTCGGGGCCGGCGATCTCGGCGGCCAGGCCGGAGAGGCGCTCCACCTCGCCGCGCGCGCGGGCCAGCTCGTCGTCGGCGGCGCCGACGTCGGACTCCAGCCGGGGGCGCGCCTGCTCCCAGGCGGCCTCGTCCAGCTCGCCGATCAGGTGGCGGAGCCGCTGTTCCTCCAGCGCCTCGGCGGCCTGCGCGCGGCGCTCCTCGGCCGCGGAGAGCGCGCCGCGCACGGCTTCCAGGTCGCGCTCGATCTCCTCGCGGTGCGCGCCCAGCTCCCCGGTCACCCGCGTCAGGCGCTCCTGGTAGTCGGCGCGGACGCGCTCGGCCACGCGGCTGGGGGCGCCGGTGCCCACCTCGTCCAGCTTGGCGATCCAGGTGCGCAGCTGCTCGCGCTGGCGGATCAGCTCTTCGACGTCGGAGCCGGCCTGCGGGCCGGCGTCGTTCCTGGGAGTCATTCCTGGCGTCCTTCGGGTTGAGGAGCGGCCTGGCTCAGCCGCGGAACATGTCGAGCACCACCTCCACCACCTCCGCCGCGGGGACGGGCTCCACCGCCGCGTTCTTGGGGAAGGCGGGCGGCTGGAAGAGCGCGCGGTCCAGGTGGCGGTCGTACCCGCTCCACCCGCCCTCCTCCACGCCGGACAGGAGGGCGATGGCCGGGTTCAGCTTGCTGTCCAAGTCGTCGGCGTAGTGGAGGATGAGCGCCTCCAGCGTCTGCGGCACCTTGGGGCTCGCCCACTCGTGGCGCCCCTGGTGGCTGGCGACCAGGTGCTGCAGGTGCAGCAGCCGCTCGGGGGCGAGCCCGGGGACCCCCTCGGCCTCGCGCGCCACGACCTGGATCCCCAGCACGATGTGCCCCAGCAGGTGCCCCTCGTCGGTGTAGCCGAAGGTGCGCCGCGCGGAGAGCTCGCGCACCTTGCCGATGTCGTGCAGGAGCGCGCCGGCGAGCAGCAGGTCGCGGTCGAGCCGCGCCCCCTGCGCCTGGTAGTGCGCGCACAGCCGGTCGGCCGCCTTGGCGACGGAGAGCGAGTGCTCCAGCAGCCCGCCCAGGTACGCGTGGTGGTTGCGCTTGGCCGCCGGGTGCAGCCGGAACTGCCGCCCCAGCGTGCTCTTGCGCCCCACGCAGCGCAGGAGCAGCGTCCGGAGCGCGGGATCGGCCACGGTGTCCACCAGCAGGTCCAGCTCCTTCCCCATCACCCCCCGGTCGCGCGGACTGGCGGGGAGGAAGAGCTCCAGGTCGTCGTCGCCGATCTCGAGCGGCTCGAGCGCGGTGACGCTGATCTCCACCCTGCCGTTGTACAGGCTCGTCCGCCCGCGGACGCCCACCACGTCCTCGGCGCCGAAGAGGGCGTCGTAGCGCTCGGCGAAGTCCCACACCTTGGCCTCCACCGTCCCCGTGCGGTCGCCGAGGACCAGGTGCAGGTAGGGCTTGGCGGCCTTGGTCTCCTTGCGGTGCTTCTCGTGCACCAGGTAGCAGGCCACCACGTCGCGCCCGTCGGCCAGGTCGCGCACCAGGGGCCAGCCCGGCGCGCCGCAGAACGAGCGCGGGTCCCGCATCGGCGCGGGAGGACGGGAGAGCGCGAGCCCGCTCACCGGCCCGCCTCCGCCGACCACACGGTGCGCCCGGCGACGATCGTCCGCACGGCGCGGCAGCGCAGCCTGCGCCCGTCGAAGGGGGTGTTGCGGCTCCTGGAGAGGAACTTCTTCACGTCCACGGTCCACTCGGAGAGGGGGTCCATCAGGGTCACGTCGGCCTTGGCGCCCACGCGGAGCGTGCCCAGCCCGAAGCGGTCGAGCCGGAGCGCCCGCGCGGGGGCGCAGCTCATCCGGTCGACCAGGGCGGAGAGGTCCAGGAGCCCCGTCGCCACCAGCTCGGTGAAGGCCAGCCCCAGCGCCGTCTCCAGCCCCACGATGCCGAAGGGCGCGTCCTCGAACGCCTGCTCCTTCTCGTCGTAGTGGTGCGGCGCGTGGTCGGTGGCGATCACGTCCAGCGTGCCGTCGGCCACCCCCTGGCGCACCGCGTCGCGGTCGGCCTCCGAGCGCAGCGGCGGGTTCATCTTGGCGCTGGTGTCGTACCAGCCGACCGCGGCGTCGGTGAGCGTGAAGTGGTGCGGCGTGGCCTCGGCGCTGACGCGCACCCCCTTCGCCTTCGCCGCGCGGATCAGCTCCACGCCGCCCCGCGTGGCCACGTGCTGCACGTGCAGCCGCCCGCCGGTCAGCTCCGCCAGCAGCAGGTCGCGGGCGATCATCACGTCCTCGCTCGCGTTGGGGATCCCGGTGAGCCCCAGGCGGCTGGCGATGATCCCCTCGTTCATCGACCCCCCGCGCGAGAGCGTCGGCTCCTCCGCGTGCACGGCCACGGGGAGGTCGAAGCTCTGCGCGTACTCCAGCGCCATGCGCATGATGCCGGCGTGGGTGACCGGCTTCCCGTCGTCGGTCACGCAGACGGCCCCCGCCTCCACCAGCTCGCCGAACTCGGTGAGCTGCTCGCCCCGCTGGCCCAGGGTGATGCACCCGCTGGGGTAGACCCGCGCCCCGCGCGCCTTCTCGCGCACCAGCTCGCCCTGCGCGCGGACGAAGCCCACGGCGGCGGGCGAGTCGATCACGGGGTCGGTGTTCGGCATCGCCACCACCGCGGCGAAGCCCCCGGCCGCCGCGGCCAGCGCCCCGCTGGCGATCGTCTCCTTGTGCTCCTGCCCCGGCTCGCGGAGATGCACGTGCACGTCGATCAGCCCCGGGGCGACCACGATCCCGGACGCGTCGATCACCTCCGCGCCGTCCGGCGCCGCGAGCGACTCGCCCAGCTCGGCCACCCTGCCGTCGACGAGGGCCAGGTCGAGCACCGCGTCCAGCCCCTGCGACGGGTCCACCACCCGGCCGCCGCGCACCAGCACCGGCCTCACGCCTCGCCTCCCCGCTTGACGTCCGCGGCCTGCTCGGGCTGGCCGCCGGAGAGGAGGTAGAGCACGGCCATGCGCACCGCCACGCCGTTGGTCACCTGCTGCAGGATCACCGAGTGCGGCCCGTCGGCCACGTCGCTGTCGATCTCCACCCCGCGGTTCATCGGCCCCGGGTGCAGCACCAGCAGCTCGCGCGGCGCCCGCTCGATCCGCTCGCGGCTCACCCCGAAGACGCGGTTGTACTCGCGCAGGGAGGGGACGAAGCCCGCCTTCATCCGCTCCAGCTGCAGGCGCAGGACGTTCAGCACGTCCGCCCACTCGATCGCCTCCTCGATGCGCCGGAAGACGGTCACCCCCAGCTCGTGCACGCTGGGCGGCATCAGCGTGAGCGGGCCGCAGACGGCCACCTCGGCGCCCAGGCGCTTGAGCCCGTGCAGGTTGGAGCGGGCCACCCGCGAGTGCAGCACGTCGCCGCAGATGCAGACCCTGAGGCCCTCGATCTTCCCCCTGTGGTCGCGGATGGTGAGGAGGTCCAGCAGGCCCTGCGTGGGGTGCTCGTGCTTGCCGTCGCCCGCGTTGATCACGCTGGAGGGGATGCGCTCCGCCAGGAAGCGCGCCGAGCCCGAGGAGGAGTGGCGGATGACGACCATGTCGATCCCCATCGCCTCCAGGTTGCGCGCCGTGTCCACCAGCGTCTCGCCCTTCTGCACGCTGGAGCCGGTGGTGGAGATGCTCACCGTGTCGGCCCCCATGCGCTTCTCGGCGAACTCGAAGGAGACGCGGGTGCGGGTGGAGTTCTCGAAGAAGGCGTTGACGATGGTGCGCCCGCGCAGCGCCGGCACCTTGCGCACCGGGCGGACGGAGATCTCCTTGAAGTGCTCGGCGGTGTCGAGGATGGCCTGGATCTGCTCGCGGGTGAGCTCCTCCAGCCCCACCAGGTCCTTGCCGAAGGAGGGGGCGGCGACCTCGGCCTGCGCCATCACGCCTCCCCGTGCACCAGCTCCACCCCCAGCCGGCCGTCGATCTCCGGCACCAGCACCTCCACCCGCCCTCCATCCGGCACCTCCACCCGCTCGCCCACCACGTCCGCGCAGATCGGCAGCTCGCGCCCCCCGCGGTCGACCAGGACGGCCAGCAGCGTCCGCCGCGGCCGGCCGAAGTCGGCCAGCTCGTCGAGCGCCGCGCGCACGGTGCGCCCCGTGTAGAGCACGTCGTCCACGATCACCACCACCCGCTCGTCGATCCCGCTCCCGGGGAGCCGCGTGGGGCCGATGACCGGGCGGGGGCCCACCACCATCAGGTCGTCGCGGTAGAGGGTGATGTCGAGCGAGCCGGTGGGAACGGGGCGGCCGTCCAGCGCCTCGACCGCGTCGGAGATGCGCTCGGCCAGCTCCACGCCGCGGCGGTGGATCCCCACCAGGACCAGGCTCTCGGTGCCGCCCGCCAGGCGGAGGATCTCTTCCGCCATGCGCGAGAGCGCCCGCTCCACCGCGGGCGGGTCCATGATGGAGCGGCGGTTGTCGTTCATGTAGGGGGGGTGGGTGCGCGGATGCCCAAGGGGTTGGGGAAAGGTATCCTGGGGGCGGTGGGGTGTCAACGAAGCGAACGCGGTGCACGCCGGGGAGAGTGCGGAGCTGCTTCGACGGCTCCGGCGCGGCGGCGAGGCCCCCGCCCCGGCGCCTGGCGCGCCTGTCCCTCCCCCCGAGCTCCAGGGGAGGGACTTCCGGCGCTTCGCGCGGCTTACGACGGCGGGTCGGCCGTGTCCTGCGGGTTGACCTGGCTGCGGCGGCGGGCGCGGAAGAAGGCGCGCAGCATCTCGCCCGCCTCCTCGGCGAGGACGCCCGCCGTCAGCTCGACGCGGTGGTTGAGCTTCGGGTACTGCACCAGGTTCTCCAGCGACCCCGACATCCCCGCCTTGGGGTCGGCGGCCGCGTACACCAGCCGCGGGACGCGCGCGAGCACGATGGCGCCCGAGCACATGGCGCACGGCTCCAGCGTGACGTAGAGCGCGCAGTCCAGCAGCCGCCAGTGCCCGATCGCCTGCGCGGCGCGGCGGATGGCCACCATCTCGGCGTGGGCGCTGGGGTCCTGCAGCGTGTGCGTCAGGTTGTGCCCGCGCGACACCAGCTCGCCGCCGCGGACGATCACCGCCCCCACCGGCACCTCGCCCAGCGCCTCGGCCGCGCGCGCCTCCTCCAGCGCCAGCCGCATCCAGTGCTCGTCCTGCGCCTCTTCGGTCATCATGATCACCGTAGGGGCGAGGCCTGCCTCGCCCGGGGGATGCCGGTTCATGCGTTCGCGGCAGCCACTTGCGCCGAAACCACCTGTCCTCGGACTCGCAGGCTCGCCCCTACGAACCAATCGCGGGGGAGCGCGCTCGGCAAGGCGCGCCCACGATAGCAGCCCGCCACGCTCCCACGCCACCCGCGAAAACGCGAAGACCCTCCCCCGTGGCCGGGAGAGGGTCCTGCGCGGAAAGTCCTGCGGGCCGCAGCCGGGTCGGCCGGTCCTACGACTCGACCGGCTCGCGGTCGACGTGGCGGAAGAGGCCGGTGACGCGGCCCAGCAGCGAGAAGTCCTCGTGCTCCTTCACCAGGATCGGCGGGTAGTTCGGGTTGGCCGGCTCCAGGATCACCTGGTCGTCCTTCTCGAAGTAGCGCTTCACCGTCCCCTCGCCGTCGATGCGCGCGGCCACGATGTCGCCGGCCTTCACCTCGTCCTGGTCCACGGGCTCCACGGCCACCAGGTCGCCGTCCTGGATGCCCACGCCCTCCATGCTGTCGCCGCTCACCCGCAGGAAGAAGGCGTCGGCCGAGGGCACCAGCTTGCGGTCGATCTCGTAGCTCTCGGCCACGTTCTCGCGCACCAGCGCCGGCGTGCCGGCCGAGATCGTCCCGTAGAGCGGCACCGAGAGCACCTGCGGGTACAGGTTCATCCCGATGATCTTCACCCCCCGCGAGCGCGAGGCGTCGCGCTCGATGTGGCCCTTGTCGGCCAGCGACTGGAGGTGCTCCGAGACCGTCTTGGTGGACTTGATGCCGAAGCGCTTGCCGATCTCGCGGATGCTCGGCTGGTACGTGTTCTCGCGGAGGTAGTCGACGAGGTAGTTGAGAATCCTGCGCTCGATCTTGGTCAACGGCTCGGGCATGGCTGCCTCCTTTGACCCGCTGGACGAGGAATTTTACCGGCAGAAGATGCGAAGCGGCGAGCGCCGTCCGCGTGAAATGCGCAGGAATGGAAGAGAAGAGATACGCAGTGGTGCGCACCCCCTCTTCCTCCTCACCAACCCCATCCACCACCCAGGGGGCGCCGGTGGTACACATCCGTGTAGCAGAAGACCGGTGTGTTTCCGCGCTATCCGGCGTCGTATCGCAACTTAGGCGCGTGCCCAAGGATTGTCAACGATTTCCTAAACACCCTGCGCCGCGCCCAGCCGCTCCCGCGCCGCGTCGATCCGCCTGAGCGTCCGCTCGCGCCCCAGCGCCGCCACCACCGCGTCGATCCCGGGGCTCGCGGCGCTCCCGGTGAGGGCGATCCGGAGCGGCTGCGCCACCTTGCCGAACCCCGCGCCGACGCGCTCGGCCGCCGCCCGTAGCGCGCCCTCGATCGCCGCCGGCTCCCACGGCTCCACCCCGGCCAGCGCCTCGCGCACCGCCAGGAGCCGCGCGCCGGTCTCCCCCGCGTCTTTCCAGTGCTTCGCCACCGCGTCGGGCTCGTACTCCAGCTCCACGTCGAAGAAGATCCTCGCCTTCTCGGCGATCTCGACGGTGGTGCGCGCGCGGGGCTTGAACATCTCGATCACGGCCTCCAGCCAGGCGCGCCGCTCCTCCACCTCGCCCGGCTCCATCAGTCCCAGCCGCACCAGCTGCTCGCCCACCAGAGGCACCAGCTCCGCGGCGGGCCTGTTCATGATGTACTGCCCGTTCATCCAGAAGAGCTTCTCCAGGTCGAAGACCGCGCCCTTCTTGTTGATGCGCTCCAGCGAGAAGAGCTCCACCATCTCGTCCACGCTCATCAGCTCGCGGTCGCCGCCGGGGTTCCACCCCAGGAGCGCCAGGAAGTTGACCAGCGCCTCGGGGAGGACCCCCTGGCCGGCGTAGTCGCCCACGGCCACGGCGTTCCTGCGCTTGGAGAGCTTCTTCCCGTCGTCGCCCAGGATCATCGGCAGGTGCGCGAAGGTGGGCACCTGCGCGCCCAAGGCCTGGTAGAGGAGGATCTGCTTGGGCGTGTTGGCCACGTGGTCCTCGCCGCGCACCACGTGGGTGATGCGCATGTCGATGTCGTCCGACACCACCGCCAGGTTGTAGATCGGGGTGCCGTCGGAGCGCAGGATCACCAGGTCGTCGATGCTCTCGTTGTCGAAGCGGATCGGCCCGTACACCTCGTCGTTCCACTCCGTGGCGCCCTCGGGGACGCGGAAGCGCACGGTGAACGGCTCGCCGGCGGCGGCGCGGGCGTCGCTCTCCTCGCGCGGGACCGCGCGGCAGGCGCGGTCGTAGCGGTACTCCACGCCGGCGGCCTGGCGCTTGGCCTCCAGCTCCTCGGGAGTGCAGAAGCAGCGGTACGCCTTCCCCTCGGCCAGCAGCCGCTCGGCGTCGGCCCTGTGGCGCTCGAAGCCGGCGGTCTGGAAGAAGGGCCCCTCGTCCCAGCTCAGGCCGAGCCAGGTCATCCCCTCCAGGATCGTCCGCGTCGACTCCTCGGTGCTCCGCTCGCGGTCGGTGTCCTCGATGCGCAGCACGAAGACGCCCCCCTCCCTGCGGGCGAAGAGCCAGTTGAAGAGCGCCGTGCGGGCGCCCCCCACGTGCAGGTAGCCCGTGGGGCTCGGTGCGAAGCGGACGCGGACCTGGTCGGCCATCCTGGAGTGATCCTCTTGTCGGCGAAGCGCCTGCCGGCGCGGTTGAGAGCTTGTAGAACCTGAAAAGCTATCCCCCGAAGCGTCCTCTGTCACCCCCGTGCCGCGCGTCCTGAACAGATAGAGAAGCGGGACCGGATCTTCCCGGCCCCGCCTGGGCTCTGCTACGGCGGCTGCGAATCCTCAGCAGATGACCTGCTGGCATCCCGTGACGTACACGCTCTTCGACAGGGAAGTTGCCTCTCCCCGGGAGTCGTAGACGTCGAGGCGCAGCTCGACCCTCCCCTCGCCGCCGACCTCCTCGCTGTAGGCCGCCTCGGTGCCCACCAGCTCCCAGTCCCTGTACCAGCGGTAGGTAAAAGGCGGCTCCCCCGCGGTCACGTCCGCCGTCCAGGTGGCGGTGCTGCCGCTCAGCACCGTCCCCGGCCCACCGATGGTCACTCGTACCTGGTCCGTGTACGTGATCGTCATGTCGGCCGCGGCCAGCACGTTCGACCTCAGCCAGGCCAGGAAGGTCGCCTTGTCCGGCTTCAGGTCTACCCGTCCCGCGGAGTAGCTGAGCGTGAGGCGTGCTTCCCAGGTGCCGTTTCCGGCGTCCTGAAAGTCGCCTACAGCTGTTTGCACGCCAATGCCACGGGAATCGTTGATCTGCAGCGTGCCGACGTCCGCGTCGCGCGGCGACGGATCGACGATCACACCTCCGGCGGTACGAGTGACGCCGGGGGACGAAAGATAGACCGGACATGTCGAGGGATCGGTATGCTGCAGCTCGAACTGGAGGAATCGCCAGCCCTGGTCGTATTCCGTCGGGCAGCCGTGCAGTCCCAAACCGTCGTCATGACAGGCGGGGAGGAAGACGATCGCACAACCCGCAACGAGGATGGCTGTGGTACGATTGCGCATGATTCCTCACTGCGCCGAAACGGTGGCCGGCTCGAAGGCGACGGGCCGTCCGCCGCGCACCCCGAGCCGGACCTCCCGGCCGAGGAAAGGCTCATAGAACACTTCTTCCTGCGGCTGGACCTCGGCGGGGGTGAACACCTGGCCGTAGAGCCCGACGTACAGCTCACGGACGACGCGTCCGGCACCCCTTGCGGCCGTACGGACGGTGACCGGGCGGTCCAGGGTCACCTTCCAGCGGGAGAACACCGCATCGTAGTGGCGACCCGGAAGCAGGAGATCGGGAACGAGGGCCGCCCGCGCACCCGAGGCGTTGGCGGCAATCTGGACCGCACGTTCCGGAGACACGGGCATCGTGAAGCCGCGGCCGACCGGAATGGGGGTCGGAAGAACGTCGTCCCCGTACCGCGAGGGAAAACGCAGCTCTTTGCCCTCCACCCAGGCACCGGTGTAGGCCGCCACCGAGATCTCCATCACCGGGATCCCGTCCGGCGAGACCATGTAGAGGATGTAGCGCGGACCGAACACGTTGCGGAGCCCGGGGTGCACGTCCGGGGGCACGGCCGTGTAGGGGGTGGCGGCATAGTAGACAGGAGAGCCGATCTTCAACGAGTTGAGGTCGATCCGGCGGCCATGACGCTCTTCCAGGTACTCGTGGAAGTACTTCGCGAAGGTGTGCACCCAGGCCACGGCGATTTCTTTCGCCTGCTCGGCCGTGATCTGGGGGTACGCCTCGGCGGGGGGCGCCGGCAGGTTGAAGCGGCCGTCCGCATCGAGCTCCGCGGCGAGCTGCGGGACGACGTACGCGCGCACGTCGCCGGGATAGAGCGGCTCCGGACTCTGCGGCCCGCGGTCGCACGCGGCGACGCCGATGGTTCCCACCACGACCGCGCTCCACAGAAGCTCCGGCCGCCAGGGCCGCGAAGTCCGTGACGTCGCTCTCCCGGGCATGATGCCTCACACGTTGCGATGGACCGTTCTGTCGCCCCCAAGCAATCAGGCTTCACCGCGAGCCAGATCCCACACGCAGATTACCCCTACTTATACATGTCAATCGACATTTTACTCGGAGAAAGGCTGAATGCGTGCGCAACGTTCGACAATCTCCACGCCAGGGGGTCTACGCCTGACGTGATACGCTCGATCAGCCGCCCACGCCCGCCACGTTGTAGATCCACCGCAAACCGGCTATTCTACGGATCTTTCGCGATTTCCGGGGAACGGGCGGACTCCGCCCCGCGCACCATAGAGCATTGTCGACCGTGGACACCACCAGCACCGAGACCGAGGGCCGCGCGGCGGCGGAGGCGTTCGCCGCGCGCGAGGGCCTGGACTTCATCCGCGCCATCGTCGCCGAAGACCTGCGCGCGGGGAAGCACGACACCATCGTCACCCGCTTCCCGCCGGAGCCCAACGGCTACCTGCACGTCGGCCACGCCAAGGCCATCGGGCTCAACTGGGGGATCGCGGCGGAGACCGGCGGGCGCTTCCACCTGCGCTTCGACGACACCAACCCCGAGACCGAGGACATCCACTACGTCGAGTCCATCATCGACGTGATCCGGTGGCTGGGCTTCGACTGGGGCGAGCACCTGTACTTCGCGGCCGACTACTTCGAGGAGATGTACCGGTACGCCGAGTTCCTCGTCCAGCGGGGCCTGGCGTACGTGGACTCGTCGAGCGAAGAGGAGATCCGCGAGGCGCGCGGCACGGTGACCGAGCCGGGGCGCCCCACCCGCTTCCGCGACCGCGCGCCGGAGGAGAGCCTGGACCTCTTCCGCCGCATGCGCGCGGGCGAGTTCGGCGACGGCGAGCACGTGCTGCGCGCGAAGATCGACCTGGCCGCGCGCAACATGGTGCTGCGCGACCCCGTCCTCTACCGCATCCGCCACGCGCACCACTACCGCACCGGCGACAAGTGGTGCATCTACCCGCTGTACGACTACGCGCACCCGATCGAGGACGCCATCGAGGGGATCACCCACTCGCTCTGCTCGCTGGAGTTCGAGAACAACCGGCCGCTCTACGACTGGGTGGTGGAGCACTGGCAGGACTTCGAGCGCTCGCGGGGGCGGACGCCCGCGCGCCCGCGCCAGTACGAGTTCGCGCGGGGCGAGCTGGACTACACGGTCACCAGCAAGCGCAAGGTGCTGGAGCTGGTGAACGGCGGGTTCGTGAGCGGCTGGGACGATCCGCGCCTGCCTACCCTGGCCGGGCTCAGGCGGCGCGGCGTCACGCCCGAGGCGATCCGCGCCTTCTGGGAGCGCATGGGCGTCACCAAGGCGAACACGCGCATCGACCTCGCCAAGCTGGAGCACGCCATCCGCGAGGACCTCAACACCCGCTCGCCGCGCGTGCTCTGCGTGCTGAAGCCGCTGCGCGTGGTGCTCGCCAACTACCCCGAGGGTCGGACCGAGGAGCTGGACGCGCCCTACTGGCCGCACGACGTGCCCAACGAGGGCTCGCGCCCGCTCCCGTTCTCGCGCGTGGTCTACATCGACCGCGACGACTTCATGGAGGACCCGCCGAAGGGCTTCCACCGCCTCTCGCCCGGCGCCGAGGTGCGGCTGCGCTACGCCTACGTGATCCGCTGCGAGGAGGTCATCAAAGACGAATCGGGCGAAGTCGTCGAGTTGCGCTGCACGTACGACCCGGCCACGCGCGGGGGGACCACGCCCGACGGGCGCACGGTGCGGGGGACGATCCAGTGGGTCTCGGCCGAGCACGCGGTGCCGTGCGAGGTGCGGCTCTACGACCGCCTCTTCACCATCCCCGAGCCCGAGATGGCGGAGGGCGACTTCAAGGACTACCTGAACCCCGCCTCGCTCACGGTCGTCCGGGGCGCGGTGGTCGAGCCGGGCGTCCGGAGCGACCCGCCCGGGAGCCGCTACCAGTTCGAGCGGCTCGGCTACTTCTGCTCGGACATCGTCGAGTCCACCCCCGACGCGCTGGTCTTCAACCGCACCGTGGCCCTGCGCGACACCTTCGGGGTGACGCTGCGCCCCGCGCCGTCCCACGCTCCCGCCGCCGCGGGAGAGCGGAAAAAGAAGAAGGCCGCGCCGGCGGAGGCACCCGAGCCGCGCTCGCAGGCCCCCGCCGTGGAGCCGCACCGCACGCCGGAGCTCGAGGAGCGGCGCGGCCGCTACGCGTCGGAGCTGGGGCTCGCCCCGGAGGACGCGGAGATGCTCACGCGCGACCTGGCGACGGCGATGGCGTTCGAGGGCGCGCTGGAGGGCGGGGCGAGCGCGAAGGGCGCGGCCAACTGGGTGATCCACGAGCTGCCGCGCGAGATCGGCGGCCGCACCATCGAGAACCTCCCCTTCAGCGGGCGCGAGCTGGGCGAGCTGGTGGCGCTGGTGGAGGACGGGACGCTCTCCGTCACCGGCGCCCGCCAGGTGCTGGCGAAGATGGTGGACGGCGGCGGCCACCCGCGCGAGTGGGTGGAGAAGCTGGGGCTGCGCCAGGTGAGCGACCCCGAGGCCCTGGCCCCCGTGGTGGACGCGGTGGTCGCCGCCAACGCCGCCAAGGCCGAGGAGTACCGCGGCGGGAAGACGGGGCTGCTGGGCTTCTTCATGGGCCAGGTGATGCGGCAGACCGGCGGCAGGGCCAACCCCGAGACGGTGAAGGAGCTGCTGGAGCGGCGGCTGGGCGGCTGAGCCACGGCCGCTGCCGATCCGGGATGGAAGTCGCGAGGGCGCCCGGGTGGGCGCCCTCCCTCGTTTCCGCTACGGGCCGCCCGCAGCCGGTGCGCCGGACGGGGCGAGAACCTCGCTGATCGGCCGGGCGCGGGTGCGCAGCTCGCGGTCGGCGCGGGTGGTGAGCAGGCGCAGGTCGCGCGGGCGCCGAGGCGTGAAGGCGCGGTTCAGCCCCGGCCGCACCGCGCGCGGGTCGGCCCCGTGCCGCAGCGCCAGGAGCACGGCCAGCGCGTAGCGGCTGAGCGCCTCCGGCCCCGCCAGGTGCCAGACGCCGGACGTGCGCGGCCGCGGCAGGAGCGCGAGCTCCCACAGCTGCGCCGCCAGGTCCTGGTCCGCGACGGCGCACCGCAGCTCGTCCACGAAGGCGGGCGGGAGCGTCCCCGCTCGGAGCGGCTCGGCCGCGGGATCGCGCTCGTCCGTCCGGACGATCAGCGACGTGCGCACGATGGCGGCGTCCGGCGCGATCCCGCGGACCAGGCGCTCCGCCTCGGCCTTCCAGCGGCCGTACGCGGTCACCGGCGCGGGCGGGTCGGACTCGGCGTAGGGCGCGCGCTCGCCGTCGAACACCACGTCGGTGCTGACGTGCACCAGCGCCGCCCCGCGCCGCCGGCACGCCTGCGCCACGCTGCGCGTGGCCTGGACGATGTCGCGCGCCGGGTCCTCCTTGCCGTACGCCGTGTGGATCACCACCTCCGGGCGCACCCAGTCGAACAGCGCCTCCACCGCCGCCTCGTTCGACAGCTCGACCGCGTGCGCCCGCGCGCCCACCACCGGCGAGGTGCGCCGGGTCGCGTGCACCTCCACGCCCTCCGGCGCGCCGCGAAGGAGCGCGCCGCCGAGCAGTCCCCCACCTCCGGTAACGAGAATCCGCATCGCACTCCGCAGATCAGGTGAAAATCGCCAACGTGTTGCGGTCGAACGGGATGAAGACGATCATCTCACGTTGATTCCAGCAGCTCGCGCAGGAGGTCCCGGGCCGCGGCGTAGATCCCCGGCGCCTCGCTCTCGCGGGGTCCGGCGACGTTCAGCGTGCGGATGCGGCAGACCTGGAGCCAACGCCGGAACGCGTCCACGTCGGCCGGCGAGGTGGCGGCCCAGGTGTAGACCGGCCGCCCCAGCCGGCGGGCGGCCTCCTTCGTCAGCCCTGTCCCCGGGCTGGCGGCGGCCGCGGTGAGGAGGAGCGTGCCGTCGGAGTCGCGCACGTTCCACTCCGTGCGCTGGGCGGGGTCGTCCGACGGCGTCTCGGCGAGCGGGTAGCGCGCGGCGATCGGCCCGTCCTCCGCCCACCGCCCGGCCGGGCACCACCCGCCGCACTCGATCCCCAACTCCAGCGCTACGTCCAGCGCCGCCCGGTCCACCCCCGTCTGCCCGCCTGAGACGATCTTCATCTACCGGAATTGCCCCTCCGCTACCGATCGTCGCACGTATTCCGCCGTCACTTGACGAAGACATGCATCTTCGTTACGTTCCGGGCCCGCTCATCGTACGATGTAACTCTTTGAGCACGTTGCACTTACGTACTGCACGAGGTCTCTCTCCATGCAGCACATCCGCAAAGTCGTTCCCCTGGCAGTGCTCACGCTCGGAATCCTGGGCGCATGCTCGGACGAGGGCCGCTCGCCCATCGCTCCGGAGGGCCTTGAGCCCGCCGCCGTCTATACCCCGCCCACCGAGCCGGTGGACGGCGAATTCATCCGCCAGCAGGGCACACCCACCGTCTTCCTGTCGTACGGGCGCGTGCTCTACGGCATACCGGACCCGCAGACGCTGCGCGCGTGTACGGGCGGCCGCGACCGAGTGGTGCGCGAGGTAAACGCGCTGCCGCCGTGGACGCAGCGCACGCTTCCCTCGGCCGGTGTGGAGACCCGGCGCCCACACGGGCGGGTCTGGATGTTTGGCGACCAGCCGGTGAAGACGAGCACGAGCGGAACGGTCTGGGTCATCGTAGGCTGCGTCAAGTCGGGCATTCCCGACCAGGCGACGTACAACACGATGTTCGGCGGCGACTGGGGCCGCATCGTGACGGTCGCCGATGCCGACCTCGCTGCTCTTCCGACCGGCCCGGCTGCCCAGCCGTTCCCGCTGCGGCGCGCCGGTACGCTCCTCGAAGCCGGGGGCACTGTGAAGTGGGTCACATTCCACGGCGGATCGCTGGGGCTGGCAGAGGCGACCACCATGGACTCGCATTGCCGCGAGTGGAGCGAGATGACCAGCAACTCCACGGACTACAACGTCTACGCCGTCAAAGGGATTCTTCAGCCTGGCTCGTACTCGTGTGTACGCGGAGACGACTACCCGTACAAGTCCGTCTCGGCCTACCCGTCGAGCGCATACGATCTGGCATGGCGCTACTACTATCGGCAGTGCACGTCCTTCGCCGCGTTCCGATTGAACCAGGACGGAACCGAATTCCACAACATGTACCGCAACCGGCATTTCGGTCACGCTTACATGTGGGCCGACACCGCGCGCGCAGCGGGCCTGACCGTCAACACCGTCGCAAAGCCTGGAGCAATCGCTCACTGGAATGCGGCACCGTCGAACAACTATTTCAGCCACGTCGCATACGTTGCGGCCGTTCACGGTGGCGGCTACATCACCATCGAAGAGTACAACTACGCTGCCGAAGCCTACACGAGCCGGAAGATTCTCGCCTCGACGGTAAACAACTTCATCCACTTCCGCTGACCCACGTGCAGGAGGGGCGGGCACCGAGCGGCGCCCGCCCCTCTTTCGAAGCCGCTAGATCCGGTACGCGCTGGTGACCAGGCGCTTCTCGGCCTCGCCGTCGATCAGGGCCTCCACCTCGACGTAGGGCTCCAAACCGCTGCCGGAGAGCTTCTCGCGGAAGAGCTGGTCGAGCTGGAAGACGCCGGCCGAGTTCGACATCTCCACCCGGATGCGCACGGGCTTCTCCTCGCCCTTCTCCAGGTGCACCGCCTCGATGGCCGCGGCGCTGATGGAGTGGATGCTCATGGTGCCCTCCACCTCCATGGAGATGCGCGAGCGCCCCTTGGCCATGTCGAGCGCGTCGGCCACGCGCACGATGCCGGCCTCCAGCGTGAGCGGCTTGCCCCCCGAGCGGTGGCCGATGATGGCGTGCAGGATCTCGGCGCGCAGGATGGTGGCCGTGCGGACGTCGTAGATCCCGTCCAGCAGCTCGCGCACCTTGGGCTGCGCCACGAACAACGAGAACCCCTCGTGGTCCTTGCGGTGGATGGACATCCCCACGTCGTGCAGGAGCGAGGCGAGCAGCACCACCACCTCGGCCTCCTCCACCCCCATCCCGTAGTTGGTGGTCACCGCCGGCTCCACGCCGTGCTCGGTGAGCAGGCGCAGCAGTTTGCTGGCGATGTTCATCACGATCTTCACGTGCACCGGCCCGTGGTCGGTCATCCCCAGCCGCTCCACGGCGTTGACGTTGGCCGCCAGCCAGGTGGCGTACAGCTCGTCGTCGGCGTTGATGCGCTCGATGAGCCTGGCCACCCGGGGGTTGTGGCGGCTGGGCACGTTCAGCGTGAGCCGGTGCGCGAAGCGCTCCTCCACCGTCTTGCCGACAGTCGCCTTGAACTCGGCGGCGGTGATCGTCTCGGTCATCTATGCAGTCCTGAGTGCTTAGTGCGTTAGTGCGTTAGTGCGGAGTACGAAGGTACGGGACGGAACGGCTCCCCGGACCAGCCTCGCACTTCTGTGCTCCACGCAGTTCCGTACCTCGTACCCCGTACTTCGTACCCCGGAAGATCGCGAAGCGCGTGCCGCATCACCCCGTCCCCAGGCGCGAGGCCAGGAAGCGCGCGGCCTCGCGCTCGGCCCAGAACCCGGGCGCCCACGGCGGGCCGGCGATGAAGCCGACGTGGCCGCCGTGCGGGGTGAAGGCGGGGGTCAGGTGCGGGTTGGCGCGCACGGCGTCGCGGGGGATGGCGTGCTCGTCCACGAACGGGTCGTCGACGGCGTGCACCAGCAGCGTGGGGCGGCGGATCCCGGCGATGAAGTGCCGCGAGCTCTGCGTGGAGTAGTAGTCGTCCACGTCGCGGAAGCCGTGCAGCCGCGCCGTGGCCGCGTCGTCGAACTCGCGGAAGCTGCGCGCCGCGAGCACCGCCCGCTCGTCGCAGCGCTCGCCGACCAGCTCGCGCTTCGCCAGGAACTTGCGCTTGAGCGAGCGGACGAAGATCCCCACGTAGATCCGCCCCATGAGCGAGGCGTCGAGCTTGAGCGCGCCCGCGTTCAGGTCGAAGGGGATGGAGACCGCCGCCGCGGCGCGGAGCTTCGCCCGCTCGCCGCGCTCGCCCAGGTACTTGAGCAGCACGTTGGCGCCCAGCGAGAAGCCGACCGCTCCCAGCGCCGCGGCCGGCCAGCGCCTGGACGCCAGGTCCAGCACCAGCGACAGGTCGCCCGTCTCGCCGGCGTGGTACATGCGCGCGGTGCGGTTGGGCTCGCCGCTGCACGAGCGGAAGTTCATCGCCACCGAGCGGATGCCGCGGTCGTGCAGCATCCGGCACGCCTCCAGCACGTACGCCGAGCCGGAGCTCCCCTCCAGCCCGTGGACGACCACCGCGAGCGGCGCGTCGTCCGGCAGGTCGGAGCGGCCCGCGACGGAGGCCCAGTCCAGGTCCAGGAAGTCGCCGTCCGGCGTGTCGACCCGCTCGCGGCGGTAGCGCACGCCGGTGCGCGGGCGCAGGTACTTCCCCGCGATCGTCTGCGCGTGCGGCCCCGGCAGCCACCACGCCGGGCGGAAGGGGCCCGGCCGGAACGCCTCCCCCGCCCTTTCGTCGTTCCGCCCGTCCTCCACGCGCCGCGCCGCTGCGTCCACTGACTTCTCCGGTTTCCTTCCGATGATCAGATACACCGAAGTGTAGCACCGGACGGCACGCGCGCTCAACTCACGGCCGGGGCGCGAGTGCCTGAAGACACTCGCTGGAACCACGGAAAGGCCTCGCAAACCCCGCGAGGCTTCAACCGCGCAACCTCGATCGTTCCTCGCACCGTACCGTCGAGTCCACCCTCTCCTGAAGTTGGGTCCTGAAGTTGGGAGAGGGTTGCCGCTCCAAGGCGGCGGGTGAGGGCCACCTGCGGCCGCGCCAGGGCATGTCGAGGCGCGACGGAGCAACGGGTGAGTCGTTTCGGCCGTCAGCTCCCCGAAACTACCGGGCGGAAAATCCGTAACTTGTTCTCGCCCGCGGGCGTACGTAGTTTCACCGGAAGAGGTCAAGACCAGACGACGCTCCCGACGCCCCGGGTCTACCTGAGGACGAAACGGAGCTTTCGAAATGCGCGCCAACCGCCTGCTGCTCGTCGTAGCCGCCTGGGTGCTGGCGTTGCCTTCGCAGCCGGTCTGGGCCGGGAACACGTGGGGCGGCGGCAATCACCCGTTCCCGTTCCGCGGCGCCTACGTCGGCGGCGTCTCGCGCAGGTGGGCGCGCCGCGGCGCCCGCCTGCTCCCGCTGGTGGCCGCCTGCCTGCTGGCCGCCGCCTCCCCGGCGGCGGCCCAGGTCGGCGCCGAGGAGGCGGACAGCGAGGGGCTGTGGGGCCTCCGCGTCCACTACGACCTGCACCCCGCCGGCCCGGACCGCGTGCGGGCCGCCGACCGCATCGTGCTCTACCGCCCGCGGGGCGACTACTACCGCCGGCGCGCGCCGCGGCTCACGGTGACGGTCGGCTACCGGGGCACGGTGCGCGAGATGGAGCTGGTGGTGGCGCGCGACTTCATCGACCACTCCACCGAGACGCTGTTCGCGCGGAGCCTGGTCGAGCGCTTCCTGCGCGCCGCCGTCCCCGAGGCGGACCAGCCGGCCGTGCGCACGCTGCTGGACGAGATCCACTTCCGGCGCGAGCCGTCGCCCGCGATCACCATCCACGGGGAGCCCGTGCCGGCGCTCCCGGCGCGGCCGTCGGGGGGCTATCTTGCCTTCGCGGGCCGCGCTCCGGCGTACGAGCGGCGCCTGGGCACCACCTTCCTGCGCCTGCGCAACGCCACCGAGGGCGGGCGGCCGGTGCTGATCGTGACCGTCAACGGCTGAGTAAGTGCGAAGTGCGAAGTGCGAAGTGCTGAACTGCACAGGTGATACAATCCGGCAACTCAGCACTTAGCACTCAGCACTCAGGACTATCTTCGATCCCCCGCCCTTCCCGTGTGGCTGCTCCCCCTCTTCTCCCCCCTCGCCCGGTTCGCGCTGCGGCTCTTCTACCGGCTCACCCTGGCCGGCGAGCCGGTGCCGCGGACCGGGCCCGTGCTGCTGGTGGCCAACCACCCCAACTCGCTGCTCGACCCGGCGGCGGTGGTGGCCGTGGCCCGGCGGCCGGTGCGCTTCCTGGCCAAGGCGCCGCTCTTCAAGCAGCCCGGCATCGGGGTGCTGGTGAAGGCGGCGGGCGCCATCCCCGTCTACCGCAAGCAGGACGACCCGGGGGCGATGGGGCAGAACGAGGACACCTTCCGCGCCGTGTGGGCCGCGCTGGCCGAGGGCGCCGCGGTGGGGATCTTCCCCGAGGGGATGAGCCACAACGAGCCCGCCCTGGTGCCGCTCAAGACCGGCGCCGCCCGCATCGCGCTGGGCGCGGCGCGGCTCACCGGCGGCGCCTTCCCCCTCGTCCCCGTCGGCCTCTCCTTCCGCGACAAGGAGCACTTCCGCTCCGAGGCGATGGCCGTGGTGGGCGACCCCGTGGAGTGGGGCGACCTGGCCGCCGCGGTGCCCGAGAACTGGGAGGCGGTGCGCGAGCTGACGCGCCGCATCGACCAGGGCTTACGCGAGGTGACGCTGAACCTGGAGCGCTGGGAGGACGCGCCGCTGGTGGAGACGGCCGAGGCGGTGTACGCGGCCGAGCGGCCGGTGAGCCGCGACCCCGCCGACCGCGTGGAGCGGCTGGGCGAGGCCGCCGAGGGGCTGGCGCGGCTGCGCGCCGAGAACCGCGCGGAGTGGAACCGGGTGGCGCGCGAGGTGGCGGCGCACGCGCGCGTGCTGCGCGTGCTGGGGCTGCGCCCCGACGAGCTGAAGGCGGCCCCGCGCACGCCGGGCGCGGTGGTGTGGACGCTGCGCGAGCTGGTGTTCTTCCTCCTGGAGGCGCCGGTGGCCGCGCTGGGGATCCTGGTCTACTTCCTCCCCTACCGGCTCACCGGGATGGCCGAGGCGCGCGCCCGCCCGCCGCGCGACGTGCGCGGCACCTTCAAGCTGCTGGTGGGCGCCCTGGTGCACGTGCTGTGGACCGTGGCGGTGGTGGTGCTGGTCGGCCGGCGCTTCGGCGTGCTCCCCGCCCTGGCGGCGCTGGTGGCGCTGCCGCTGGTGGGGCTGGTGACGGTGCACGTGCTCGAGGGCTGGGCCCGCGCGGTGGCCGAGGCCCGGCGCTTCCTCCTGCGCACCCGCCGCCGCGACACGCTCGCCGAGCTGCGCCAGCGCCAGCGTTCGCTCGCCGAGCGCCTGCACGCGCTGTGGGAGGAAGTGCGCGTCTGAGCGTGCGTCGAGAGCCGAGTCGAGCACCATCTTCCCTTCACGTGCTGGCCCTCCTGCCGCTCGTCGCGCGCAGCGCCGAAGTCCCTCCCCTGAAGTTCGGGGGAGGGACAGGCGCGCCAGGCGCTAGGGCGGGGGCTCCGGCCGCCGCGCCGGAGCCGGTCGAAGCGGTCCGGAGTCATGCAGTTCCCCTCCCTACGTCCAGAGTTGTGCGGACGGGGGCGCGCCGCGCAGATTGGGAGCCGATCTTCCGCTCGGCGTTCCGACCCCCACCGCTCCCAGCACGGAGGACGAGATGGGCACGAGAGACCCGCGCATCGACGCCTACATCGACAACTCCGCCGACTTCGCGAAGCCGATCCTGGACTACCTGCGCGAGGTGGTGCACGAGGGCTGCCCCGAGGCCCAGGAGACCATGAAGTGGAGCTTCCCCCACTTCGACTACAAGGGGATCCTGTGCAGCATGGCCTCGTTCAAGCAGCACTGCGCCTTCGGCTTCTGGAAGGGCTCGCTGATCGTGGGCGGCGACGGCGGGAGCGGCGAGGACGCCATGGGCCAGTTCGGCCGCATCACGTCGGTCGACGACCTGCCGCCGCGGGAGACGCTCGTCGGCTACGTGCGCGAGGCGAAGCGGCTCAACGACGAGGGGGTGAAGTCGCCGACGCGCAGCAAGCCGAAGGAGCCCAGGCCCGAGGCGGAGGTCCCCGGCGACCTGGCGGCGGCGCTGGAGGAAAACGAGCAGGCGCGCGCCACCTTCGAGCGCTTCAGCCCCAGCAACCGGCGGGAGTACGTGGACTGGATCACCGAGGCCAAGAGCGAGGCCACGCGGCAGAAGCGGCTGGCGCAGGCCGTCGAGTGGATGGCCGAGGGGAAGGTGCGCAACTGGAAGTACCTGAAGACCTGATCCGTCTTTCGCGTACCGCTCGAGCCCTGCATTTCGAGATAATGCCCACCGCGGAACGGGAGCGTAAATGACCACACCGCCGCTCGACGTCGTGCTCAAGCGCTTCGACGCACCCGACGAGGTGCGCCTGATGGAGAAGGGGAAGTTCGAGCTGGTGAGCCTCGGAGGCCTCACCATCGGCCGGGCCACCTACGAGCCGGGATGGAAGTGGTCCGAGCACGTGGGGCCGCAGGTGGGGCAGGCGCGCTGCACCGTGGAGCACGTGGGGATGGTGCTCTCCGGCACGGCCGCCGCGGCGTTCGACGACGGCCGCGCCGCCGAGCTGCGCGCGGGCGAGCTGTTCTACATCCCGCCGATCCCGCACGACAGCTGGGTGGTGGGTGACGAGCCGTACGTCTCGCTCCACTTCCTCGGCGCCGCCCACTACGCCAGGTAGTGTCTCACCGGGGCGCGTCCGCCGGCGTGCAGGCGACGCGCGGCGGCGGGGCCGGCGGGCCAGGGCACCACACCGCTCGTGCGCACGGCCGGGAGGGCCTCCCGCGGGGAGGCCCTCCCGGTTCGTTTCGCTCGGAGGCGCGGCTCCGCCGGTCCCGCGGCGCCGGGCTCCCGCTTGACACCGGGCCGCCGCGGGGCGAGCGTGGTGCCACGCATCGGCAGCTTCACACGTTTCCCTCCCCTCCCGTCCCAGCATCCCGGAGTTCCCCGATGATCCGCAGTGTCCGCGTCTTCTGCCTCGCCGTCCCCGCCTTCCTCCTCCTCCTCCCCGCCCCGGCCCGCGCGCAGGAGGCGTTCGTCCCCGGGGCGCGGGTGATCTTCCAGGAAGACTTCGCCGCGCCGCGAGACACCGTCTTCCGGCGCCTGCGCAGCGTCTCGCCCCGCATCGGCCTGCAGGCGCGCGACGGGCGCGCGTTCCTGCACGCGCGCACCCCGTCGAGCTTCGAGATCGTCCTCCCCGAGCGGCTGCCGGAGCGCTACACCATCGAGTTCGACTTCTTCATCCCCGGCGTCAACCAGGTGGGGATCACCTCGCTCGGGGGCGGGGACGTGGAGAACGGATCGGTCTACTGCGGCCCGCACACCGTCACCGTCTCCAGCGGCGGCGAAGAGGACCGGGTGGCGGAGCTGGACGAGATCGAGGGGCTGGGCGGCACCACGGAGGAGCGGGTCAACCACTGCGCGATCATGGTCGAAGGGAGCCGCACGCGGGTGTGGGTGAACGGGCGGCCCGTGCTCGACGTCCCCGACCTGGCCCCGCGCCCGAGCGACCGGCTGCGGGTGCACTTCGCCGGCGTGGAAGACCCCACGCTGCTGGACCAGAACATCCAGGTCTGGCTCACCAGCCTGCGCATCGCCGCCGCGCGCTGACGCCAGGAGCAGGCGAGGGTGCTCCGGCGGCCGGAGCACCCTCGCTTGATCCTACCGTCGCCGTAGCAGCGGGCTACGCCGGCCGATACACGCCCCACTCCTCGCGCAGGGCGTCGCTGATCTCGCCGAGGGTGCAGCTCGCCTTCACGGCGTCGATGATGCGCGGCATCAGGTTGTCGCTCCCGCGGGCGGCGGCGCGGATCGCCTCCAGGCGCGCGCGCACCTCGGCGTCGTCGCGGGCACGTTTGATCTCGGCGAGCTTGGCCTTCTGGCCCCGCTCCAGCGCGGAGAAGTCGGGCTGGCCCAGGTCCACCGGCTCCTCTTCGTCGCTCTGGAAGCGGTTGACGCCGACGACGACCTTCTCCCCCTGCTCCACGGCGAGCTGGTGCTCGTACGCGGCGCGGTGGATCTCCTCCTGCATGTAGACGATCGCCTCGGCCGCCCCGCCCAGCTCCTCGATCTTCTCCAGGTACTCGCGCGCCTTCTCCTCCACCGCGGTGGTCAGCGCCTCGACGTAGTAGCTCCCCGCCAGCGGGTCCACCGTGTCGGCGGCGCCGCTCTCGTACGCCAGCACCTGCTGCGTGCGCAGCGCCAGCGTGGCCGCCTGCGCGGT
Source organism: Longimicrobium sp. (assembly GCA_036389795.1). Lineage (NCBI taxonomy): Bacteria > Pseudomonadati > Gemmatimonadota > Longimicrobiia > Longimicrobiales > Longimicrobiaceae > Longimicrobium > Longimicrobium sp. The sequence goes on along the minus strand of DASVWD010000019.1, from coordinate 9,584 downwards.
GGGGAGCGACAGCGCCTCGTCGTAGCCGTTGGTGTGCAGGCTCTGCGTGCCGCCCAGCACCGCGGCCAGCGCCTGCACGGTCACGCGCACCACGTTGTTGAGCGGCTGCTGCGCCTGGAGCGTCACCCCGCCCGTCTGCGTGTGGAAGCGCAGCTTCGCGCCGTCGTCGCCCGCGCCGAAGCGCTCGCGCATCAGCCGCGCCCACAGGCGGCGGGCGGCGCGGAACTTGGCGACCTCTTCGAACAGGTCGTTGTGGCTGGCGAAGAAGAAGGAGAGCCGGGGCGCGAAGCGGTCGACGTCGAGCCCGGCGTCCAGCGCGCGGCGGACGTACTCGAGCCCGTCGGCGAAGGTGAAGGCGATCTCCTGCGCGGCCGTGGCGCCCGCCTCGCGGATGTGGTAGCCGGAGATGGAGATGGTATTCCACTTCGGCACCTCCGCGTTGCAGAACGCGAAGATGTCGGTGATCAGGCGCAGGCTCGGCTCCACGGGGTAGATGTACGTTCCGCGCGCGATGTACTCCTTGAGGATGTCGTTCTGGATGGTGCCGCTGATCCTGTTGCGCGGGATGCCGCGCTCGTCGGCCACGGCGATGTAGAAGGCCAGCAGGATCGACGCCGTGGCGTTGATGGTCATCGAGGTGGAGACCTGGTCCAGCGGGATGCCGTCCAGCAGGGTGCGCATGTCGGCCAGCGAGTCGATGGCCACGCCCACGCGCCCCACCTCGCCGTGCGCCATCGGGTGGTCGGAGTCGTACCCCATCTGCGTGGGGAGGTCGAACGCGGTGGAGAGGCCCGTCTGCCCGGCGCCCAGCAGCAGCTTGAAGCGCGCGTTGGTCTCCTCGGCCGTGCCGAAGCCCGCGTACTGGCGCATGGTCCAGAAGCGCCCGCGGTACATGGTGGGCTGGATGCCGCGCGTGAACGGGAACTCGCCGGGATAGCCGAGTTCGCGCCCGTAGTCGACGCCGGCCACGTCCTCCGGCGTGTAGAGCCGCTCGACTTCGACGCCGCTGGTGGAGACGAAGCGCTCGCGCCGCTCCGGGTGCTTCGCCAGCACGGGCGCCACCGCGCGCTGCTCCCACGCCTGTTTGCCGTTCGCCGCGGCCCCGGTCGAGCCGGAGTCTTCGCCCAGGTTGGTCACCGCCAGTGTATCGCTCATCGCAGTACGAAAGTACGGAAGTACGAGAGTACGGAAGTACGCCCCGTCCGGAGCGGGGCAAAGATAACGCCGACGGAGGCACAAGGCATCCATCGGCGCTCGAAACAGTGCACTCGTCGGGGCAGCTGGTGAATCAGTTATGTCCTATCCTGCAACAACCGGATTTCGATGTACCGACGCAATTCTTTAGCTTGCGCATTCGTGATTAACCGCTTCCGGCTAGGAAATTCCCCTTCACCATTCAGCTTGATTGAGTACAGTATCTGGTTTCCATCCGATAGTTTAGCGTATTCACGGTGAATCAAGTATCCTTTGTGGAAAAGGACGATTACGCGCTCGTATTTGGAGATGAGATGGAGCATCTTGTCGAACACTCCTTTTACCTGCGCGTGCCAGTAATCCTCGCTCCAAGTAGTAATGATCGATCGCATCAAGCGAAGTTCCAACTCCAGCACTGAAAAGAAAAGTGCTCTTGAATATAGAATTTCAGCTGGCTCGAAGGATGGCATATCACCAGCCCTCATCATCCGCGGCATCCGGAGGGCTGCCATTCGCCTCTTGTGCGAATGAGTCGACATGCAGAGGCTATCATAAAGATGACTCAAACGCGAGGTCGTGCCCTTCTGGATAGCTTCTAACGAGTTTTTGACTGACTTGAGCTTGTCAGGGATGCGTTCTATTCCCCTCGTTGCGTCTGTCCAACCGTCGCGTGAGAGGCCGGAGGTTTGGTACAGTTCAGCCAAATAGAACATCTGAATGACCAATTCAAGGGTATTGCGAAGCAACTGCTGTGATTGCTTTGTGAAGCCGTTAAGCAAACACAGATATGAGGCCCAGTAGTCGTCTAGCACCTCTGATACTGCTAATTGGATGTTAAAGGGCAATTCCTGATGGAGCATGACTTCTCCCCGCGCCAGTCGCGAGGATATCGCGCTAGCAGTACCTATCCCAAGAAGACTTTCAATTCCTTCAGCACTATTTAGAATCTCGAATAGATCGTCGAACGTTGTCCTCCAAAAGTACAAGAGTTTGTCCCGGAGACCACGTCGCACGGGAATATCGTTCTCGACTGGAGGCGACGACCAACGTTCGGATGGTTGCACTTTAGCAAATTAGTTGTGGTCCACGCTTCAGTTGCGTATCACGCACCAACTCAGCGGACCCTTACCCGGAAACGGGTGGTGTCCTTCGGCGCCTCCTTCTCCCCCGGGCCGACGTAGACCAGCGAGATCACGCCGTTGCCCGGGCCGTCCGTGCGGAAGGTCCAGCGCTCGGTACCGCCCGCGCCGTCGGCTGTGCCCCGCATGCGGTAGCTGGAGCCGACCGGACGCAGCGGGCCCAGCGCCGCGGAATCGACCAGCACCAGCGATAGCCCGTGCTCTGGTTGGACCGGAGCGCCAGGTCGAACTCCGCGCCGGGGCGGACGTCGATCGGCCGGGCGGGGTCGTCGTAGGTCGGCCGCCGCGTGCAGGCGAATGCGGCGACGCCGAGCACCAGCAGGAGCGCGGGGAGGACGATGCGGCGCATGGCGGGAGGGGGAAGAAGGTCGGCGGGCGGAAACCTATCCGAATCGTCCGCAGGCTAATGCGTCGGCGGCCCACATCAAGCATTGTTGGAAGCCGCGCCTTCGAAAAGCGCGAGCGCCTCTGCGGCTGACGGCGGGTGCAGCACGTTGTTGTCCGCGAAGTCGGCGGCCTGCGGGTAGGCGCTCGCCCGGATCAGGTCGGCCGCATGGCGCAGGTCGTAGTCCGTCCGCCGCAGCTCCACGCCGGGGCCGAGCAGCGCCCAGTACGCACCCGGCTCGCCGAACGGCATCCCCACGCTTCCCGCGTTCACCACGCGCACGCCGTCCACCACGCGGTCGAACTGCATGTGCGTGTGGCCGCAGACCACCACGCGCCGGCTCACCCCCGCCACCATCGCGCGCACCCGCTCGTCGGGCGTGGCCTCGGTGATGATCTCCTCGTCGCTGCGCGGCGATCCGTGGCAGAACAGCACGCCGCCCACCCCGTCGGCCTCGGCATCGACCGTCTCCTCGAAGCCGGCCAGGAAGTCGCGGTGCGCACGGTCGAGCCGGCCCGCGGCCCACTCCATCACCTCGCGGACGTGCGGCGGCAGGCGCGGGCTCAGCGGCATGCCGTCATAGCACTCCACCAGCATGCGGTCCGCGTTGCCGCGCACGAACCGCGCGGGCGCCGGGAGTTCCGCCAGCCGCTCGATGGTCTCGCGCGGCAGGGGGCCGGCCGCCACGTCGCCGCCCACCACCACCAGGCCGGCTCCGGCCGCGCGGACCTCGCCGAGCACCGCCTCCAGCGCGGGGAGGTTGCCGTGGATGTCGTAGATCGCGGCGATGCGCACCTGGAATTCTCCCGCGGAATAAGCCGGGGCAGTCCCCCGCGCCCACCTCAGCGGGCGAGAAGCCCGGCGTCGGCATCGGCCCGGCGCCGGGACAGTCGTCAAGTCACATGGATAGGCTGCAGTATTGCGGCGGTTCCGCATCTGGAGGATCCAGCGCAACCTGAAGCCGTCGCAGTTCCGCCCGATACTTCTTCCACGTCGTCACGGGAACGTTCAGGTAAGCATCCGGAATTACGCGCGGGAGCCCGGCGGCTCGGTCATTTTCGTTGGCTTTCCACGCACTCCCACCCGCAATTCTGACCGCCCGATACATGGCGTCTGCCTTTAGACCCGATATCCCCATGTCCCGCAACCCGATGCGGAACAGCGTATCGGCCTGGTCTCGTTTGCACGATTGCCTCCAGTAGAGGTAATCGTGAATAACGGCGGGAAGGTCGTGCGGGTCACGAGAAAATATCGGTTTGAAGGGCGCTGGAATGCTCGCGAAATCCGTCACAAAGCCGGAAGGCACAGTTACGACGTGGGGAGTGCCGCGAAAGCGGAACTTGAAGGGCTTGGTGAGTGCGTACTGGAGATCGGTGAACCTGATGTAGCTCGGAAGCTTCATCGGCTCATCCGGTTCGTGGGGAGAAACGGCCAGCGCCACCGGCCGAGGAGCCGATCCGCCGGTGGGCTCGTAAGGTCGGCCAGAAGTGGAGCATGCGACCAGCAAGGCCAGAAGACCGCAGAGGACGAGCGAACGCATGTGTACCTCCCATACCTGAGTTCTGAACGGAGGGATCACGCTTTGGACGACGGAAATCGACTCATGCGGGACGGCAAGCCGATGATCGGACGCAATTCTGGAACCAGGTAAGACCGGAACACGCGCTCTTCTGAGCTTCACTTCGCGGACTGCTCGCCGCGAAGCGCCGCAGAATCGTCTGAATGCACAGATGTCGTTTTACCTCGTCAGCAACCCCGCATCCAGCACCAGCCCAGCCCCGGTGACGAAGCGCGCCCGGTCCGACGCGAGGTAGAGGACCGCCTCGGCCACGTCCTCGGGCTCGATCCAGGGGACGGGGAGGAGGTTGCCGGCACTGGCCTCGGCGATCTCCTCGGGCGTCTTCCCCTCCAGCGCGGCCAGGCCGTCGTTCATCGGCGTGTTGACGCCGGTGGGGTGCAGCGACACCACGCGGATGCCGTGCGGCGCCAGCTCGATCGCCCACGACTTGGTGAGCCCCACCAGCCCCCACTTCGACGCCGCGTAGTGGCTGAGCCGGTTCATCCCGCGCAAGCCCGCCACCGACGAGTTGTTGATGATCACGCCCGACTTCTGGCGGATCATCACCGGGATCACGCGGCGCGCCACCAGCCAGGGGCCCTTGAGGTTGATGTCGAGCATCGCGTCCCACTCCTCCTCCGTCAGCTCGTGCGCCAGGCCGTAGGCGCAGATGCCGGCGTTGTTGAAGAGGACGTCGATGCGGCCGAAGCGCTCCACCGTGCCGTCCACCGCGCGCGTGACCGCCACGTCGTCGCGCACGTCGCCCGCGAAGGCCAGGCACGCGCTCCCGGCGGCCTCGCACTCCGCCACCAGCGACTCCAGGTCCGCGCCGGTCCCCATCCCGTAGCCCGGGTACGCCAGCGGCCGCGCCACGTCGAACGCCGCGACCGAGGCGCCCGCCCTGGCCAGCGCGAGCGCCGCCGCCCGCCCCTGCCCGTGCGCCGCGCCGGTGACGAAGGCGACCTTTCCGGTAAACTCACCCATGCGCGGCGCTCCCCTCCCCCGCCCCGGCGAGCGCCGGCTGCCGCCGGTACGGCTGCAGGTAGTCGTCCAGCGGCACCCCCAGCGAGTTGTTGAAGACGTTCGTCGCCACCATCAGCGCGCCGAACGCCGCGAGCGCCACCATCTGCTCGTCGGAGAAGTACGCGGCCACGCGCTCGTACAGCTCGTCCGGCACCCGGTGCGGCGTGACCGCCAGGCGCCGGCCGATCTCGACCACCGCCGCCTCGCGCTCGTCCAGCTCCAGCCGGTCGGGATCCTCGCCCGAGTCGATGAGGATGCGGCGGAAGAAGGTGGAGCAGATCAGGCAGTCGGTCTCGGACGAGACGGCGTGCGCGAAGAGCGTGGTGAGCCGCTCGCCCAGGAAGGGCTGCACGGTGTCGCGCAGCGGATACCACGTCATCAGCGCCTGGAATGCGGGCACCGAGCGCAGGAGCGTGCGCTTCATGTTGGTGATGCGCGCCGTCTTCAGGTGCTCGTCGTGCGCCGCGCGCGCCTCGGGCGGCATGTCGGCGTAGTCGAGCGGGGAGATGCGGGCCATCGGTGTCCTCTACGGGCGGCGGTGTACCGGGCGAGCGGGTCGATCCGGCGCAATGATAGACGAGGTTCGCGCCCGCCGGCAACTGCGGCGGGCGCGGAAGAAGTCGCCGGCGGACACGGAGTCGCACAGCCGTCGCGGTTCACCCCATTCCGGTGCCCGCGAGGGTCAGTCCCAGGTGCTCTCCGGATTCGGGTCGTCCAGGTACTGCAGGAACTCCTCCGCATCCACGTGCATGGCGAGCTGGGGGGCCGCGGGAACCGAGGAGCGCTGGAACTTCCGCCGCGAGAGTGAGACGGTGGCCATCTGCACGATCGCCTCCATGGAGCGGACCCCGTGCTCGTACTTGCGGGTGAGCAGGAACGCGCGCACCACGCCGGTATCGATGTTTGCCCTCTTCGTGTGCGGGTCGATGATCGCGGGGCAGATATCCTCCAGGAACACGCGCAACAGGATAGCGCGGCGGACGGTCAGCAGCTCGCTCACCCCGTGCTCGCCGTTGATTCCCGGGATGTCCAGATGTCCGCGCAGCCGACTCACGAAATCAGGGCCCTTGGCATCACGGAACTCCTTCCTCTCCCGCTGGATCCCGTAGAAGTGGTGGAAGGTGTGGCAGATCCCGCCCGCGAAGACGAAGATGGCCCGGGGGACCCGGAAGATGTGATGCCTGCCGCGGAAGGTGCCGTCCTGCATCGGCGCCAGGAAGTACTTGAGCCAGCCCAGCGGCTCCCCTCCGAAGGTGGTGTCGAACTCGTCGAAGAAGACCAGCGGCGCTCCCTTCATGGCGAGAGCTCGGTCCTGCACCTGGTGAAACGCGTCGGAGAGGTCGTCCAGGACCTGGAACTGCGAGAGGTTGAACTCGAGCGGCTCCAGTTCCTCGCTGCCCAGGGCGTTCTTCATGATCTGCTTGACCGTGAAGGACTTTCCCGATCCTGGCGGGCCGAAGACCGCGATGGAGAGCGGACGCTTCCAGTTGTTGTCCCTGAGATATTTCAGGACCAGTCTCTCGACGTGCGAGAAACTGTCGATCTCGTCGCGGTCCACCAGCGTCAGCTTGCCGATGGTGGCGAACGGAAACGGGAGCCGGTCCGGGAGAGCCCAGTCCGGCTGGTCCAGCCCGGGACGGGGTGAGGGGGCGGGCTCGGTGCCGTTCCCCGCGCTCTCCCGCCGCGACGAGGCGAGGCCCGCCGCCATGGCAACCACCTCTTTGAGCCCGTACCTCACCACGTCGATGGCCGCTGCCTCGACGGTGCCCCAGCCGGCCAGCCCGGGGAGCACCTGCACGCGGCTCCACGCTTCCATCCCCCCCAGCGTTTGCGGATCAAAGTCGACCGAGGCGATGCGGAAGTCCTTGTCCCATTCCTTGCGGCCCGCATCCTTCCCCTTCGCCGCCGGGGTGGGCGGAACGCCGCTCTCCGCCGTGGCCGAGAGCGTGGGGCCTATCTCTTTGAAGAGAGCGCCGTACGGGTCGAGCTCCTTTTCCTCCGGGAGCGGATCGCCGGGCCTGATCTGGATGAACCCCTTCCGCAGGTGCTCCTCGCTGAGCGCCAGTCCTAGGTGCGCCCCGAACCTGATCCCCGCGTCCAGCCTGCGCTCGAACTCCGCTGAGTCGTCGACGGAGCGCGACAACGCCCAGCAGATCCCCTTCGCGAGCGCCGCAACCAGGACCACCGAGTAGCCCACCATCTTGCCGTAGCGGCCGGGGTCGGAGCCGGGTCCGGTGATCGCGAACGGAAGGAAGGAGATGTTCACCCGGCTCGTGCCCACCGCCGGGTGGCGGAAGAGGACGATCAGGCCCAGCTGCGACCGCACCACCACGCAGCGGCACTGCGCGAGCTTCGCCAGCGGCCCGCGCGGCCCCGCGCGCTCCAGGTTGTACATGAAGTCAGCCACCGTCCGCTCGAGCGAGATGTCGTCCACCAGCGTGACGCCCCAGGTCCGCAGGTCCTCGGCGTTCACCACCACCACCAGTCGGTCGCGGTAGGCCGGGTGATCGTCGAAGAGGAACTTCCAGAGCGGTCCCTCCGCGAGCGGAGCGTCGCTGTGGAGCAGGATCACCCCGCGGCGGCCTCCTGCGGACCCGGGGAAGAGCTCGGGGTCCACGAACGGAGCGACCGACTCCTCCGTGGGAATGTCGCGGAAGCCGTTGTTGTGGTCGTGCAGTACCAGCAGGTCGGCCACTGGGCGCGACGGGTCGGAGGAGAGCTTCTTCAGGTGCTCGCGCATCGCCCGGTCGAACTCGTCGGTCCTGTCGCCCACCGGCGGCCCGGGGAGCATGTGGCGAAGCCAGCCGCTGAGCGAATCGCCCGCGATCCGATACGCCAGCGGGTCGTCCTCCTTCGGCTCTTTCGACACCTTCAGGGGGAATGCGCGCAGCGTGGCGAGCGACACCGGGCAAGACGCAGTCAGCTGCTTCGGATAGTCTTCCCCTTCGGCCTCGCCCGCCGTCTTGACCTGGATCCCCGGGCCGACCGCGGCCCTCACCACCTTGCACAGCAGCCAGGCTCCACCGGGACGGCGGAACACCCAGTATTGCGGCGCCTTCTGCCAGTTGTGCCGGCGCGCCCCCCCGTGGCCGGCCGCGGTGTCGGAGGCCGCGCCAGCCACGCCCGCCTGCGCAGCTTCGCCCCCGTACGCGGCGCCGGCCCCCCCGGCGTCGGCAGCGTCGCCGGTCCCCGCGGGCGCGGCCGGGGCGGCGAGGGCTGCACCTTCCCCCTCCGGGCCACTTCTCGGCCGCACATCCGCACCGCCGGATGCGGGCCCGGCCGTCTCGGCCTTTTCGCCCCCAGCGGGGCGGGGACGGTACTTCAGGGGGAGGGGTGCGACCACCACGTCCACCTGCACGTCCCCCAGCACGAGGACCCCGGGAACGAACGCCGAGTTCTTCTTCGTCTCATTTCTGGCGGGAGCGGAGTCCATTGAGCACCTCGATGGAATGAACGGTGTGTTGACACATGAATTTTCCGGTACGTGCAGAACCACGCCGACCGAACCGCTCCGTGGATTTCAACGCACCGGTGAACCGGCAGCTCGCAGCTGGACAAGGTACGCAACTGGTGGAGTGGGAGTAAAGGAAATTTTTTCGGCTCCAAGGCGCCCCCATCACGCCAGCGGCTATATCTGTCGCTCCCATCGTCCCGCCGCGACAACTCGTCGGCGCACTCGAGCCGTGCAAGTCCACTTTCTCCCTCGCGGAAGAGCGCCGGCGGACACGTATCGCATCCACCAGCACTCGCCTGACGACGCCTCGTGCCCCAAGGAGCCGCAACTATGTCTCGGGTCAAGGCTCACCCGTGTCGAATTCGGCCTGCGGTCCCTGGAACACCGTCAGTGGCTCAGCGACCTCGCGCACGGGGCTGCGCGCGACGGGTGGGGACGGGGTCTGCCGCTTCGACCGGCTTCGGCGCGGCGGCGGGCAGCCCCCGCCCTGGCGCCTGGCGCGCCTGTCCCTCCCCCGAACTTCAGGGGAGGGACTCCGGCGCTGCGCGCGACGAGCTGCCACGGCTCTTGCGTTGGGAACCAGAGAGGTTACATGAGTCTCGAAGCCGCGGTTCTGCTTTACCAGCGTGAAGAGCTGACCCTTGCACAGGCGGCGCGGCTCGCGGAGATGGGGCGAGTGCAGTTTCAACATCTCCTCGCCGGCCGCGGCATCCCGCTGAACTACGACGTTTCGGATTTCGAGCAGGATCTTGCGACGCTCCGTGAGCTCGGCCGGCTGTGATCGTAATCAGCGATTCCTCTGGCTCATCGTACGAGTCCATCCGCGCGTAG
>DASVWD010000018.1 GCA_036389795.1 Longimicrobium sp. | reverse complement strand
TGAAAAGGTCTCACACAGAGGGCACAGAGAACACAGAGGAACAGCGGAGAGATTGAAGTTCTCTCCGTGTCCTCCGTGTCCTCTGTGTGATGCCAATCTGTTTCTCGCGAACCAGAACAATGCTCGGAAACGTGGTATCAGTCGCCTCGAAGGCGCCATCCGAGCTTTGGCCGGGTGCTCACGCCCCCTTGCCGGGTGAATCCTGTCTGTTCTAGTATGGGAAGCATCCCATCCACCCACACCACAGGAGCACCCATGAAGAAGCTGCGGCTGGACCTCGATACCCTGGACGTGGCGTCGTTCGCCACCGCGGAGTCGGAGGTGGACGGCGGGACCGTGCAGGGGCACTTCGTGCCCACGAACCCGTGGTGCGCCGCGAACACCTACAAGAGCTACTGTCCGGACACCCTCTGCACCTGCCCGCCGCCGCGGGACTGAGGGAGCGCGCATCCTCCCAACGAAGCATGCGGCCCTCTCCCGGAGCTCGGGAGAGGGCCGCGTGCCGTCCCGCGCGGCTGTTTGCGCGGACGCGCTCAGCGCGCCGCCGGCGTGGCGACGCCCCTGGTGAGGAACCACGCCGCGAGCGTCACCTCGAACACCAGCATCGGCAGCCACACGAGCTCGAAGAGCGGGCCGCCGACCACTCCGCCGAGCCGCAGGGGAAGGCCCACCACCAGCAGGACCGACGCGGCGACGCCCAGCCACGCCAGCGGGACGGGGACCATCCGGCCGCGCAGGAGCAGCCAGGAGAAGAGCGTGCTCCCCACCGCGAAGAAGGTCGCGGTGACGGTCGGGCTCGCGTCTTCCCCTTTCAGCAGGTACGCGGCGAGCGCGTGCGCCGCGGCGGCGTCCGGACCGCTCGCTCCGCCCGCCGTCCCCAGCCACAGCAGCCCGAGCATGGGGATCACGGAGAACCCGCCGAGCACGCCCTCGGCCACGCGGAAGGTCATGGCCAGCACCGCGAGCTCGTGGTCCTCGTCGCGCGTGATCCCGTAGAGGGTGACGCCCAGCACCAGCGCCGCGAAGGAGCAGAGCAGCGTGAGCACGGCGGCCAGGCGCACCTCCGGCGCGTGCCCGGCGACGCGCGCGAGCAGCGCGGCCCCCTCCGCGCCCGTTGCCCGGCCGAATAGGACCACCGCGGCAAGGCCGGCCGCGATGTAGAAGAGGAACGCGACACCGGCGATGCGCGCGCTCGTCGTGCGGGTCATGGGGTCACGGTCGATTCGTCGTGGATCGGTCTCCGCGGGCCGGCCCGGAGCGGCTGCCGTTCGCGGTAGGTGAGCGACCTCCACGCCCACTCCATGGGCCCGAAGCGGTAGCGCGCCAGCCACCAGCGGCTGAACAGCGTCTGCAGCGCGATCGTCGCGACCGCCTGGACCCACAGCCACGTCGGCCCGACGTGGCCGGCCAGCCCCAGGCCGAACCCGGAGAACACCAGCGTCGCCAGGACGGTCTGCGAGAGGTAGTTGGTGAGCGCCATCTTCCCCGCCGGCGCGAACACCCGCAGCAGGCGCATCCACGCGCCGCGCCGCCAGAGCAGCGCGAAGGTGGCCGCGAGCGCCAGCGCCAGCGGCGCGACGGCGAAGGCGTACAGCGCCGTCTCCAGCAGGCCGCGCCAGCTCCCGTCGAAGTACGACTGCGGGTCCCTGACCGCGGCCCACACAAGGTTGGCGGGCAGTCCGATCGCATACCCCCACAGGGCCACGCGGCGCAGCAGGGCCGCGTTCGCGTCCAGGGCCGCCCACATGGCGCGCCGTCCGACGACCATGCCCACGAGGAACATCGCGAGCACCTTGAACGGGCGTCCCGTGAAGACCAGGTCGGCGTAGCGGAAGAAGACGCCCAGCGTGCTCAGCTCGAACCAGTCGCCGACGCTGCCGCTCGTGAACATGCCGAACATCGCTTCCGACATGTGCATGACGTCGACGCCGTACAGCTTCGAGAGGCCGAAGAGGCCGGCGAAGAACGGGATGGCCGGGGTGAGCGCGAAGCTGACGATGACCGGGAGGTACTGGACGATCGGCAGGAAGACGCACACGGCCGCCCGGCGCAGCGCGCGCCCGTCGTCCAGGTGGCGCATGCGCACGAGCACGAGCGCCATCAGCGCGTAAAACAGCAGGATGTCGCCGTACCAGAGCAGCAGGAGGTGCGCGAGCCCGATGAGCATCAGCACGCGGACGCGGCGCGAGAACAGTGGCAGCCCGTCGCCGCCGCGGGCCTCGGCGCGCTGGAGCTGCAGCGCGAAGCCCAGTCCGAACAGCAGCGAGAAGATCGAATAGAACTTCCCTTCCACCAGCGCGTGCATGAGGAACGCCGCCGCGCCGTCGGTGGGCAGGTCGTAGCGGGAGAGGCCGCCCGCCGCGGGCGAGTCCCAGTACGAGAAGACGAACAGGTTGGCCAGGCAGACGCCGAAGAGGGCGAAGCCGCGCAGCGCGTCGAGCAGCTCGACGCGCTCGGTGGGATCGGCCGGCTTCATCATGGGTGCGCCGCCACGCGGGGCGCGGGCGCGCCGACGCCGGCGATGCCGCGCAGGGGCCGCCTCCCGCGGACGCGCCACAGCCAGTAGAACATGGTCACCAGCACGGCCAGCACCGGCAGCGCGAGCAGGGGCGGGATGCGGACCGCCTCCGGGAGCACGTCCGCCTGGCCGATGAAGAACGACAGCGCCGCGATGAAGAGCGCGAAGCACATGCGCCACAGGTGCCGCGCGAGCCGGGGCGCGCCCCGGAGCGGCCCCGATCGCATCACCCGCAGGTCGCCCGCGCCCGCCAGCAGGCCGACGACGCCGAACATGAAGAACGGGAAGGCCGGCAGCCCGCCCCTCGTGCCGCCGTTGGCCACCGCCTGGAACCCGAACGTGAGGCTGGCCACGCCCACCGCCAGCGCCACCACCATGGCGCCGGCGTCGACCCGGCGCGACCAGGCGGCGGAGGGCCGGACCGTGGTCAGCGCGGTGACCACCAGGCAGGCCGTCAGCAGCCCCGCGGGGAGGTTGAGCGCCGGCGCCACGCCCCGCACGGCCGCGACCGTCACCCCGGCCACGCACATGGTGAGCATCGCGCAGACGAACACCATCCCGGCCCTGCGGTGCAGCCTCGCCCCCTTCGAGGCGTAGAGCGCGACGAAGCCCGAGACGAGTCCCAGGCTCCCCGCGAGGATGTGTACCAGCAGCGTCGTTCCCATGGACGTTCTCCCGGCTGTTGATGGTGCCCTGCTTCACGTCCAGGCTCTACGCATCTCCTCTCCTATTGGTTTCCCATAGGAGATGCGGTGCCGGGAATACAGGCTTGTCGTCTGGTGAGGAGGGAAAGGGGAGCGTCAGGTGTTCGCTGTCATCCTGAGGGCGCATACACGGAAGCCGCGTCTGCGCAAGAGCTTGTGCGCCTGAAGGATCTGCGGGTGGGGACTCGCGCGTCAGCCGGGCTCACGCTCGGACACGGCCCGCAGATCCTTCGTCGCCGCCCCGGCATTCGCGCATTCCGCCGGTTCCGCGCGGGCGGCTCCTCAGGATGACACCCCTGAGTCTTTCGACCTTTACGAGCGCATGGTGATGGCCGGGTCGATCCGCGCGGCGCGGCGCGCCGGGACCCAGCACGCGCCGACGCCGATCGCCGCCATCAGCACGGCCACGCCGGCGAAGGTGGCCGGGTCGTTCGGCTCCACGCCGAAGAGGAGCCCGCGGATGACGCCGGCGGCGAACAGGGCGAGCGTGACGCCCACCACCAGGCCGACCGCCAGCAGCACGCCGCCCTCCCCCAGGATCATCCGCTGCACCCGGCCGGGGCCGGCCCCCAGGCTCATGCGGATGCCGATCTCGTGGGTGCGCGCGCTCACCGAGAACGCCAGCACGCCCGCGATCCCCACCGCCGCGATGATCACCGCCAGGACGCCGAACGAGGAGACGAGCACCGCGTTCAGGCGCCGGGGAGAGACGCTCTGGTCCTTGATCTGCGCGATGGTCATCACGTTCTCGATGGGAGCCGTGGGCGCGATGCGCCGGACGATGCGCGTGGCCGCGGCGGCCAGGCCCCCGGCGTCGCTCTCGGCGCGGATCACCAGCCCGCCGCCCATCGCCAGCTCCTGCGCGAAGGGCGTGTAGACCGCGGGCCGGGGCTCCGCGTCCAGCCCCCCGTCCTGCGTGTTGCCGACCACGCCGACCACCGTGCGCCACTCGGGGCTGATGGGGGTGAAGCGCAGCACGTCGCCCGTCCACGCGATCCGCCTCCCGACCGGGTCCTCGCCGGGGAAGAGCCGGTCCGCGAGCGTCCGGTTGATGATCACCACCCTGCCGGAGCCGGGGCGGTCGGTCGTGGAGAACGGACGCCCCTTGAGCAGCGGAATCCCCGCCGCGCGGAAGAAGTCGGGGTTGGCGGTGCGGAGATCGGCGCGCGGCATCGCCTCGCCGGGGGCGGGCGCCCTGCCTTCCGCCTTCACCTCGAAGCCGACGCTCGAGCTGCGCAGCGGCATCGGGGAGCCGACCCCCACGGCGACCACGCCGGGGAGCGCCGCGACCTCGTCGCGCATGCGGCCGTAGCGCTCCTTGGCCCAGGCGTCGGACTCGGGCCTGAACAGGAGATCTTCCGGGGTGAGGAGGTTCACCTGCATGGTGAGCACCTCCTCGGTCCGGAGCCCGGTGTCCACCCGCGAGAGCCGGATCATGGTGCGGGTGAGCAGACCGGCGCCCGCCAGCAGCACCACCGACACCGCCACCTGCGCCACCACCAGCGCGCGCTGCAGGCGCTGCTTCCGGAGGCTCCCGCTCATCCGCCAGGCGCCCGCCGAGATCCGCGAGGAGAAGGTGCCCTCCTTCGGCAGCGAGGCCAGGAACGAGAGGAGCAGCGCCACCGCCACCGAGAGCGCGAGCGTGAAGCCGAGGACCACCCCGTCCAGGCGGATCTCGCCGGCACGCGGCGAGTACCGCGCGACGAGCGAGGTGAGCAACCCCACCCCCCCGGTGGCGATGGCCACGCCGAGCGCGGCGCCCAGGAGGGCGAGCAGGAGGTTCTCGGCCAGGAGCAGCCGCCGCAGCCGGGCCACGCCGGAGCCGAGGGCCGCGCGCACCACCAGCTCGTGCTCCCGGCGCACGCCGCGCATGAGCGTGAGGTTGGCCACGTTGGCGGCCGAGATGACCATGACGAACGCGGCGGCGCCCATGAGCAGCCAGAGCGTCAGCCGCGCTCCCTCGCCGAGCACCTCGTGGAAGGGGATCACCGCCACGCGGTAGTTGGAGCCCGGGTCGTACGCCTCCGCGTGCTCCCGCTTCATCCGCGCGTAGACCGCGGCCACCTCGCCGCGCGCCTGCTCCACGCCGGCGCCGGGCGCCAGCCGGGCGACCACCTCGGTCATGCGGTGGGTGCGGCCCTCCACCATGAACGCGCTCAGGTGGTGGTCGCTGACCACCATGTTGAGCAGCGCCTCCGCCCGGCCGGGATAGAACGGCGCGGGCTCCAGGACCCCGATCACCGTCACCGGCCTGCCGTCCAGCCGCAGCTGCCTGCCGACGATGCTGGAGTCGCCGCCGAAGCGCTTCGTCCACGACTCGTGGGTGAGCACCGCCACCGGCGGCACTCCCGGGCCGTCGTCCCTCGGCTCCGTCACCCGGCCGAGCACCGGCGAGAGCCCCATGACCTGGAAGTAGTTGCCGGTCACCAGCCCCACGTCGATGCGCTCGGCGCCCTCGCGGCCCTGCAGCGTCAGCGTCCAGGGCGAGTACTCCGCGATGCCGCCGCGCAGCGACGGGGCGCCCTCGCGGAGGTCGCGGACCTCCGGGACGGAGAAGCTGAGGTTCGCTCCCCCGGGTCCGTCCATCGACTGCCGCAGGTAGAGGAGCCGGTCGCCGTCCTGGTGGGGGAGCGGCTTGAGCAGCACGCCGCGGACGACGCTGAAGATCGCCGTGTTGGCGCCGATGCCGAGCCCCAGGGTGAGCACCACCACGGCGGTGAACGCGGGGCTCTTCCGCAGCGCGCGCACCGCGTACCGCAGGTCGGCGGCGATGCTCTCGAGCCACGGCAGCCCGCGCTGGTCGCGGACCGCCTCGGCGGCCTGGGTGAGGCCTCCCGACGCCAGCAGCGCCTGCCGGCGCGCCTCGTCGGGGTGCATGCCGCGCCGGATGTTCTCGGCGGTCTCCATCTCCAGGTGGGCCAGCAGCTCTTCGCGGAGGTCGTCGTCCGCGCGGTGCTTGGTGAAGACGCCGGCGACGCGGGCGAGCGCGGCGCGAAGGTGTCTCATGTTCCCTCCCGTCGCAGGGCGAGAAAGGCGGCGATCAGCTCAGCGGTCTGGTTCCATTCGCGGGTCTCGCGCGCCAGCTGTTTGCGGCCCGCGGGGGTGAGCGAGTAGAACTTCGCGCGGCGGTTGTTCTCGGACTGGCGCCACTCCGCCGTGATGAACCCCTCCTGCTCGAGCTTGAGGAGGGCGGGGTAGAGGGTGCCGTAGTTGAGCGTGAGGCGGTTCTGGCTGGTCTCCTCGATGCGGCGGGCGATGCCGTAGCCGTGGAGGGGCCCCAGCACCTCGAGGGTCCGCAGGATCATCAGGGCGAGCGTGCCCGGCTTCACGTCCAGCTTGTCCGCCATGCTCCGTCTTCCTATGGGTTACGCACCTATAGATTACCCATATGAGTAGCGCGGACGAATGGATCGCGCAAGAGCCGCGTTGTACGCCGCTGCTGCGCAATCATCGTTCGTACAAACGAATGTCATCCTGGGGGAGCCGCTGCGCCGAGCCTGCCCCGGCACCGATGTCCGGCGGCGACCGAAGGATCTACTCACCCCAGAGCGAGGCCGGCTTCCGCGCGCTGCATCCGGCCACCAGACATGCGGAGTAGATCCTTCGGTCGCGTCCAACCATTTGCGCGGGAGCGAGTTACGCGCGGACGCTCCCTGAATAGAAACTACGGAGCCGGGGTCGCGCTCTTCAGGCGGCCTTCCGCAGTTCCACCTTGTAGCCGAGCCTCTCCAGACGCCGCTGCAGGCGTCGCGCTACGCGCTCTCCACCCTGGGAGTC
>DASVWD010000017.1 GCA_036389795.1 Longimicrobium sp. | reverse complement strand
ACCTCGGTGGCGGCCGCGGGGTTCCCCTCTCCCCCGGCCCCTCTCCCACAAGGGGAGAGGGGGGAACTGCAAAACCGCGCGACCCGAGCTGGGACCGGTGGGAGGTGCCCGAGTCGCTCAGGCGCAGGATGGTGGAGGTCGCCCGTGGGTTCCGGAAGGAGCCGACGCGGAGCGAGGGCCTGCTGTGGGAGGCGCTGCGCCGGCGCAGCCTGGCGGGCCGCAAGTTCCGCCGCCAGCAGCCGATCGGCCCGTTCGTGGTCGACTTCTTCTGCCCTTCCGAGCGGCTGATCGTCGAAGTCGACGGCGGCGTGCACGAGTCGCAGCGCGAGCGCGACGCGGCGCGCCAGGAGTGCCTGGAGACGCTCGGCCCGCGCTTCCTCCGCGTCCCCGCGGAGCAGGTCGAGCGCGACCTGCCCGCTGTCGTGCACACGATCCGCTTCTGCTTCCTCGACAACGCAGTTGAAGTTGCAGTGCTCCCCTCTCCCCTTGTGGGAGAGGGGCCGGGGGAGAGGGGTATCCCGCCGCCCGAGCCGACGCCGGCGAACGGCGCTGAACCCACGCCGTTCCTCCCGGAGGTGGCGCGATGACCGAGTGGAAGCGCTCGTCCGAGCCCCCGGCCGAGGGGGGCGGCTCCCAGACGCCGCTGGTGAACGAGGTCCCCCGGCCCGACACGCGCGGCGAGGTGCCCGTGCACCCGCGCGAGGACGGCTACAACGCCGAGCTGAGCGTGATCGGCCGGCGCATGCGCAAGACCGACGGGCTCGCCAAGTCCACCGGCCGCGCCCGCTACGCCGACGACCTGGCGTTCCCGGGGATGCTGCACGGCAAGATCCTGCGCTCCCCGCACCCGCACGCGCGCATCCTCTCCATCGACACGTCCCGGGCCGAGGCGCTCCCCGGCGTCTTCGCCGTGGTCACGGGCCACGAGATGCCCACGCCGTACGGGATCATCGTCTGGACCCCCGACGAGCAGGCGCTCGCCACCGACAAGGTGCGCTACATCGGCGACGCCGTGGCCGCCGTGGCCGCGGTGGACGAGGACACCGCCAACCGCGCGCTCGGGCTGATCCACGTCGACTACGAGCTCCTTCCCCCGATCTTCGACCCGCACTTCGCCCTCACCGAGGAGGGCGCGCGCACCCCGGTGCACGAGCCGAAGAAGGAGGGGCACAACGGCAACATCTCCAAGATCGTCAAGCTGGAGTTCGGCGACGTCCAGGCGGGGATGGAGAAGGCCGCGGTGGTGGTCGAGGGCGAGTACTTCTTCGAGGGCACCACCCACACCCCGATCGAGCCGCACTGCGCCATCGGGCTGTGGGAGGAGGGGGGCGCGGGGGTGGGGCGGCTCACCGTCTGGAGCTCCACGCAGGTGCCGCACTACCTGCACCGCGAGCTGGCCAAGGTGCTGGAGCTGGACCCGGCGCGCGTGCGCGTGGTGCAGCCCGCCGTGGGCGGCGGCTTCGGGGGGAAGAGCGAGCCGTTCGACCTGGAGTTCTGCGTCGCCCGGCTGGCGATGAAGACCGGGCGGCCGGTGAAGATCCTCTACACCCGCGAGGAGGTGTTCCTCGCCCACCGCGGCCGGCACCCGTTCCACATGAAGTACCGCGTGGGGGCCACGGCCGACGGGAAGCTCACCGCCGTCGAGGCGAAGACGCTGCTGGACGGCGGCGCCTACTCGTCGTTCGGGCTGGTGACCACGTACTACTCGGGGCAGCTGCTGACGGCGCCGTACGAGATGCCGGCGTACCGCTTCCACTCCACGCGCGTCTTCACCAACAAGCCGGCGTGCGGGCCCAAGCGCGGCCACGGGAGCGTGCAGCCCCGCTTCGCGTTCGAGGTGCAGCTCGACAAATTGGCCGAGCGGCTGGGGATCGACCCGATCGAGCTGCGCCGGCGCAACTTCATGGGCGGCTACCGGCGCACCGTCAACGAGCTGCGCGTGACGTCGAACGGCTTCCTGCAGTGCCTGGACGCCGTGGAGCGCGCCAGCGGGTGGAAGGGGAAGTTCAGGAAGATGGGGTTCGGCCGCGGCGTGGGGGTCGCGGGCTCGTGCTACATCTCGGGGACCAACTACCCGATCTACCCGAACCAGATGCCCCAGTCCGCCGTGCAGATCCAGGTGGACCGCTCGGGGCGGGTGACGGTGTTCAGCGGCGCCAGCGACATCGGGCAGGGCTCCGACTCGGTGCCCGCCTACATCGTCTGCGAGGAGCTGGGGGTGCCGCTCGACTACGTGCGCGTGCTGGCGGCCGACACCGACCTCACCCCCGTGGACCTGGGCGCCTACTCGTCGCGCGTGACCTTCATGATGGGCAACGCCTGCATCGACGCCGCGCGCAAGATCCGCCGCCAGGTGCAGGAGGCCGTGGCCGAGGCGTGGGAGGTGCGGCCCGAGCGGGTGCTCCTGGCGGGGGGCCTCGCCATGGACGGGCAGGACACCGCGCGCAGCATGCCGATCCGCGAGGCGTTCAACCTGGCCGAGGCGAAGTCCGGGACGCTGGGCGCGGTGGGGTGCTACAACACCCCCAAGGACGTGCACGGCGAGTACCGCGGCGGCACCATCGGCGCTTCCCCCGCCTACTCGTTCACGGCGCACGTGGCCGAGGTGGAGGTGGACCCCGACACCGGCTTCGTGGAGGTGAAGGCGATCTGGATCGCGCACGACTGCGGCCGGGCGCTCAACCCCGTGCTGGTGGAGGGGCAGATGGAGGGCTCGGCGTACATGGGCTTCGCCGAGGCGCTGATGGAGCAGCAGATCTACAAGGACGCCGACCACGGCCGCGCCGGGCTGCACAACGCGCCCAGCCTGCTGGACTACCGCATCCCCACCTCGCTCGACACCCCGGAGCTGCGCTCGCTGATCGTGGAGTCGATCGACCCCGAGGGCCCCTACGGCGCCAAGGAGGCCGGCGAGGGCCCGCTGCACCCCTCCATCCCGGCCATCGCCAACGCCATCTACGACGCCGTGGGCGTGCGCATGGACGCCCTCCCCTTCTCCCCCCCGCGCGTCTGGCGCGCCCTGCAGGAGAAGGCCGCCCGCGACGCCGCCCGCCCGCTGGAGCGCGAAGCGGCGGACTGAAGGAATCGCCCCTCTCGAACCACGGTCGCAGGCAGGCGCCCGGCTTGCCGCCCGATCGTCCATTCCGTATCTTTTGCGTCGCACGCATCAGGAGGATTCCATGAACATCGCACCTCTGGGACGCGAGGCGACGCTTGACGACCTGTACCGGGTGGAGGGCAAGGCGGAGCTCGTTGACGGGAAGCTGGTCCTGATGGCTCCGGGCGGAGACGCGCACGGGACTGCGTCGACCAACATCGCGACCAGCCTCAAGCTCCACCAACGCGCCCATGGCGGGGGCAGGGGCTACGGAGACAACGTCGGGTTCATCTACAGCCCCCGCAGATCGTTCGCTCCAGATGCGGCCTGGTACGTCGGCCCACGGTCGGGAGTCCGGCTTCTGGAGGGAGTGCCGGTTTTCGTGGCAGAAGTCCGCAGCGGAGAGGATTACGGTCCCGCCGCCGAGCGCCGCATGGCCGCCAAGCGCGCCGACTACTTCGCGGCGGGAACGCAGGTGGTGTGGGACGTGGACGTGCTGCGTGAGGGCGTGATCCGCGCCTACCGGGCGGACGACCCGGAGCACCCCACCGTCTACCGCCGCGGCGAGGTCGCGAAGGCCGAGCCCGCGGTGCCCGGCTGGCGGATGCCGGTGGACGAGCTGTTCGATTGAGCACGCCTGTCGCTGGAGGGGGGCCGGGCACGGTCTGCGTTCGGGCGGGAGAGGATGATGGAAGCTGCTGAGATGCTGAGGCGCCTGCGGCGTGACGACTGGTGGGGCGGGCCGGGCGAGATCGTGGTCGTGCCGCTCGGGCGCAGGGCGACCATCGATGACATGGCGATCACGAAGCTCAAAACCGAGATCGTCGGCGGACAGCTCGTGGTCATCGGCGGCTCGGGATTCGCCGCCGGGCGGGCGGCGGCGCACACCGTCGGAAGCCTTCTCGATCACGAGGATCGGCACGGCGGCGGACTCGCGCTCTCGTCGCGCGTCTCCTTCGTGGTCGATCTCCCGCACCGCCAGGCGCTCTGCCCGGATGCATCGTGGTACACGGGACCGCCGTGGGAGGAGGGCTTCCCGCACGGCGCCCCGGTGTTCGCCGCCGAGGTGCGCGAGGGGCCCGAGTACGGCGAGGAGGCCGAGCGCCGCATGGCCGCCAAGCGCGCCGACTACTTCGCGGCGGGGACGCGGGTGGTGTGGGACGTGCTGCTGCGCGAGGGCGTGGTGCGGGTCTACCGGGCGGACGCCCCGGAGCACCCCACCGTCTACCGGCGCGGCGAGGTGGCGGAGGCCGAGCCCGCGGTGCCGGGGTGGCGGATGCCGGTGGACGAGCTGTTCGGGTAGGCAGGAGACCGGCGTTTGCCCGAGGGCGTCTGGCCGTGGGGAACGGCTGCCGAGCACGCGCTGCGCGGGGCGCTGGGGCTCTGCTGCGGCGTGCTGGCGGCCGTCCCGGCCCGGCACAGGTTCTCCGTCGCGCTCGGCGCCTCGCGCGCCGCTGCCTGGCTGCTTCCGCGCAGCAGGCTGAACGTGCTGCGCTCGCCCGTCGAATCGGGGCGCGACGCGGTGGTGGGGCAGGTCCTGCGGGCGCTGCGGAAGAGGGGGATCGACCATCCCCTCCGGGTGCGGGTGGACGGGATCCGCGAGCTCGACGAGGCGGTCGCCTCGGGACGCGGCGTCCTGCTCGTGGGGCCGCACACGCGCCTGACCATCCCGGCGCTGCACCACCTGCACGAGCGCGGCTACGACCTGGCCGTGGTGACCTGGGTCCCGGTCCCGCCGCCGGAGAAGTCCCCCGTCCTCCCCCAGATCCCCCGGTCCCCGCTCCTCCTGGTCGCGGTGAGGGAGGCGCTCGGCGAGGGCCGGACCGTGTTCGCCATGATCGACCGGGCCGAGCCGCTCCCCGGCCTGACCACGCCCGTGCGGGCCGCGGGCGGGACGCTGCACGTCAGCGACGCGCTCCTCCGGCTCGCCGCGCGGTGCGGGGCGCGGACGCTGTTCGTCGCGTCGCGGGCGGAGCGCGGCGGGATCCGGTGCACGATCCAGGCTCCCCGCCCCGCGGCGGGGGAGGCGGACGCGGCCGGCGTGGAGTCGTTCACCCGGTTCGTCGAGGAGTTCGCGGCGCGCGCCCGACCCGGCCCGACGGGACCCGAACCCTGAAGCGGAGCATGCACGGGCACCACGCACGCGCCCTGGACCGCGCCTCCGTCCCCATGCGGCTCTGGAGGAAGGCGAAGCTGTACGGCTGGAACCCGGACGAGGTGGACTTCGGCCGGGACCGGGAGGACTGGCTGGCCCTGGAACCGCATCGCAGGGAGCGGCTGCTGCAGCTCTGCGCGCTCTTCCACGCCGCCGAGGAGTCGGTCACCACCCACCTCGTCCCGCTCCTGCGGGTGGTCGCCGCGGAGGGGCGCCGGGAGGAGGAGATCTACCTGACCTCCTTCCTCTCGGACGAGGCGAAGCACATCGACGTCTTCGACCGCTTCTTCGCCGAGGTGGCCGGCAGCCCCGGGGAGCTGCCGCGCTACCTCCACCCCAGCTACCGGCGCATCGTCGACGAGGAGCTCCCGGCGGCGCTCCGGCGGCTCGACACCGACGCCTCTCCCGAGGCCCAGGTGAGGGCGTCGGTGACCTACCACCTGATGGTGGAGGGGGTGATGGGCGAGACGGGTTTCCTCCTCTTCGACCGCATCCTGGGCCGCGAGGGAATCATGCCCGGGATGCGGGAGGTGGTGCGCCTGATCCGGCGCGACGAGTCGCGGCACATCGGGTACGGGGTGTACCTCGTCAGCCGGCTGGTGGCGGAGCACGGCGACCGGGCCTACCGCGCCTTCCTGGCCCGCATGGGCGAGCTGAAGCCCCTGGTGGAGGACTCGGCGCAGCAGTACGCGGCCCTCCTGGAGGGGCCGGGCTCGTTCGAGGTGGACCTCGACGAGCTGACGCGCCATTCGCAGGAGCGGACGGCGGGCCGGCTGCAGCGCATCGTCCGCGCGCGGACGCAGAGTCCGCAGGAACTCGGCGCCAGCCTCGCCGCGGACGAGGACGAGCCGGCGGCGCGCGCTACGGCCCGGGCCGGCGCAGACGCGAGGCCTGCCGCAGCCGCCCGAGGACGAACGCCTCCAGGTCGTCGGTAGTGTGGATGGCGCTCGCCGTCTGCAGGTCCATCGGGCTCAGGCCGAACGCTTCTTCGACGGCGAACGCCAGCTCGAGCACGGCCACGGAGTGATACGCCAGGTCGTCGACCAGCCGGAGGCTTCCCTCCCGGTCGGCTCCGCCCTCCGGCGCGAGCCTCAGCACGAGGGAGCGCGCGGCCGCGCGGACCTCCGGCTCCGTCCACGCCCGCCCGGCGCGGTCCCCGGCCTCAGCCATCGACGTCTTCCCCCCGCAGGTCCCGGGCGCCGCCGCCGCGCCCCGCGGCGCCGGGGAGGCCTCCCGCCACGTACCACGCCCAGAGCGGCCTCCGGCGCGGCTTGCCGCTGGTGGTGCGCAGGATCGCTCCCCGGGGCACGCCCACGAAGGCCACCCGCGCCCCACCCGCCTCCCGCCGGAGGAGCGCCTCCGCCGCGCCGCGCCACTGCGGGGCCGGCTCCTCAGCCAGCAGCACCGCGGTGGGAGCCCCCTCGTGCACCCCCAGGAGTACGGCCGTCCGCGAGGGGGGGACGCCCACGCCGGCGAGGGCGACCTCGAGGTCCTCGCTGAACACCACCCGCCCGCGGACCTTCAGGCTGTCGCCCAGGCGGCCGAGCACGAAGAGCTGCCCCTCCCACAGAAACCCGGCGTCGCCGGTGCGCAGCCCGCCGTCGGCCGGGGCCGCCGGGGACGGTGCGGGCGCCCCCAGGTACCCGGCCGCGAGCGACGCGCCGCGGACCACGATCTCCCCGACGGATCCCTCGCCCAGCGGAGCGCCGCCCTCGCCGGCCACGGACACCTCCACGGAGTCCAGCGGCACCCCGCACCCCACCACCGCCGCCCCCTCCGCGCCGGGACCGGCCAGGCGCACGCGGCGCCCCGGGGCGAGCGACGCGCGCTCCACCGCCAGCGTGGTCCACCCCTCGCCGCGCGGGAGGCCGCTCACCGCCAGCGTCGCCTCGGCGAGGCCGTAGGCCGGGAGCACGGCCTCGCGCCGGAGGCCGTGGGGCGCCAGCAGCCGGTGGAAGCGCTCCAGCGTGTCCGCGGAGATCCGCTCGGCCCCGACCACGATCCCCTGCACCCCCGAGAAGTCCAGCCCCTCCAGCGCCCCGGGCGCCACCTTCCGCACCACCACGTCGAGCCCGAAGGCCGGGGTGGCGCTGAGCCGGGCCCCGGCGGCGCCGAGGCAGCGCAGCCAGCGCAGCGGGTCGCGGATGAACTGCTCCGGCTGCAGCAGCCAGAGGTCGCACCGGTTCACCACCGGGGAGACCAGTCCCCCCACCAGCCCCATGTCGTGGTGCAGGGGGAGCCACGAGGCGAAGGGGGTCTCCGGGGTCCACCCGAGCCACTTCCCGATGGCGGCGACGTTGGCCTCCAGGGCGGAGCGCGGCACGCGGACGGCGCGCGCCGTCCCGCTCGACCCCGAGGTGAACTGGAGGAGCGCCAGCTCGCCGGGGGGCGCGGGAGCGGGGGGTGCCTGGCCGCGCCCTCCCTCCAGCAGGGCCGCGAAGCCCACCGTCCGCGCCTCTCCCTCCAGGAGCCGCGCCAGCCCCTCCAGCAGCTCGTCGTCCACCACCGCCAGCGCGGGGCGGCCCACCGCGAGCGCCCGCCGGGCCGTCTCCCGGTAGCTCTCCGGGTCCTGGAAGGCGGCGGGAGGCGCCAGCACGGCGGGCACCGCCCCCACCCGCAGGGCGCCGAAGAAGGCGGCCGCGAGCTCCGGCCCGGCGCGCCCGACCAGCGCCACCACCTGGCCGGCGCGCACCCCCCGCCGCAGGAGCCCGGCGGCGGCCTCGCGCGCCATCCCGGCCAGCGCCTGGTACGCGCAGAAGGACCATCCGCCGTCCGGCCGCGCGAAGTGGATCCCGCGGTCGGGGGCGGGATCGTCCAGCCACGCCAGGAGCGATCCCTGGTGGGTTCTCGGGTCCATGAACCGCCTGTGTGCGAAGGAGCCCCGGCCCGACCCCGCGCGGGGGGCGCGCGGTGCGCGGACCGGTCGTGGAGCGGGAGGTATTGTACGGGACCCCGGCGGGAAGCGCACGCTCCGGGAGCGGAGCGGCCGGTTGACCGGGTGCGTGCGCCGGGTTAGGGTGGACGAGAGGTTCGATCGATGCGGAGCGCGGCGCCCGCCGCGCTCGTCTCTTCCTCTTCCGCTTCCAGACCTGGAGGAGCGCGCATGCCGGTGCGTGTACGCGTGTTCCTGGCCCTGCTCGCGCTGCTGGGCGCGGCGGCGCCCGCGCGGGCGCAGTCGTGCTGGCCGGTGGGCGTGTTCGTGCTGCTGCGCGACGAGCAGGGGAAGGTGATCAGCCCGCGCGCGCTCGACGCGCCGCGCCTGGAGTCCAGGCCGGTGCACGAGGCGCCCTACATCGGCCGGCCGGCGTACCTCGACACCACGGGGCCGGAGGGGATCCGCTGGGGCAGCATCACCCCCTGCCGGCTCCACCTGGACGAGCTGACGCTGACGTACCGGGGGAAGACGATGCGCCTGCGCTTCGGCATCCACCTGGACAGCGACGAGCGGCGCGGGCCCAGCGCCTTCGCCATCGAGGCGCCGCCGTTCCGCGATGGCGTGTTCGTGCTCGACTGGCACGACGGCGAGGAGGGCGGCAGGTCCGAGGCGCCCAGGTGGATCCGGGCCGACCGCTGGCGCTCCGCTCCCGAGGCCGGCGCCCCGCCCGGCGGCTGACCGTCGTCCGGCGGCCCTTCAAGGCGGGCGGCGCGAGCGTCGCGCCACGGCCTGGGGGAGATTATTTTGGCGGCCATGCAACGCCTCCCGCTCTTCCCCCTGCCGCTGGTGCTGTTTCCCGGGGCGCCGCTGCCGCTGCACATCTTCGAGCCGCGCTACCGGCAGATGGTGGCGCGCTGCGTGGAGGGCGACGGGCGCTTCGGGCTGCTCTACCACGACCCCGACCGGCACGGGCCCTTCCAGATGGAGCCGGGGCGGGTGGGCACCGTGGCCGAGATCTTCAAGTTCCAGCCGCTCCCCGACGGCCGCTCGCTGATCCTGTGCCGCGGGCGCGAGCGCTTCCGGGTGGAGGACGGCATCGAGAGCGGCACGCCGTACTACGAGGCGCTGGTGGGCCCGTACGAGGACGAGCCCGAGGACGGCGAGGGAATGGTGGCGCGGCGCCGGGTCTCGCTCGGCCTCTTCCACCGCGTGCTGCGCGAGGTGGTGGAGTACCGCGAGTCGTTCCCCGAGATCGACCTGGACGACGAGGCGGGGTTCCAGATCGCGCAGGCGATCCGCATCGACCCGTCGTGGCAGCAGGGCCTGCTGGAGGCGCGCACCGAGCGCGCCCGCCTGGACCTGCTCGACGACCTCCTGCGCGCCGTGCTGGAGGCCAGCCAGGAGCACGAGTCCTCCCCCGACTCCTTCGAAGCGGATTGAGCGAGGGGTCGGAATGATCAGTGAGGGCTTGCCGTCGTTCTGAGGCCCGGCCACACTGGATCGACCTCCGCACGAACGACGGCAGGGCCGAAGAATCTTCTCACCCTGGCAGGTGGGTTGGGCGCGGCAGCGACACGAATGCCCGCTCGCTTCACCCGTTCTTCAGACGGATTCGTTACTTTTGTCACTCGCGCAGTCACGCACTCACGCACTTGCGGTCCAGATGTCCCTCTCCCGACGCTCGCTGCTGCGGAGCGCGGCCCTCTCGGCCGCCGCGCTCCTGATGCCGAACCGGCTGGACGCCACGGCCATGCTCGACTCGCTCGCTTCCGCCGAGACCGACCGCGAGCGCCTCGCGCGCTGGCTGCGCACGCTGCGCCAGGGGGGGCTCATCCAGAAGGACGTGCCGCTCGGGCGGGTGGTGGCGCGCGCGGGAGAGCTGGCGCTGGGGACGCCCTACAGGGCGTACACGCTGGAGCAGTACCTGGTGGACGGCGGCACGCCCGAGCGCGAGCCGCTGACGCTGCACCTGGACGTGTTCGACTGCGTGTCGCTGGTGGAGAGTGCGCTGGCCGCGGCGCGCGCGGCGGGGCGGATGATGGGCGACGACTGGGACAACTTCGCGCGCGAGGTGGAGCGGATGCGCTACCGGGGCGGCGTGCGCGCGGGGTACGCCAGCCGCCTGCACTACTTCAGCGAGTGGATCACGGACGGCGCGCGGCGCGGGCTGGTGCGCGACCTGGGCCCCGAGCTGGGCGCCGTGGAAGACCGCCGGCCGCTGCGCTTCATGACCGGGCACCGCGCCAGCTACGCGGCGCTGCGCGACGACGCCACCTTCGCCGCCATCGGCGAGATGGAGCGCCGCCTGGACGACGCGGCGCGCCACGTGGTCCCCACCGCGCGCATCCCCGCGGTGCAGGACCGCATCCAGACAGGCGACGTGCTCGCCTTCGCCACCACCATCGAGGGGCTGGACGTCACCCACACGGGCCTGGCCTACCGCGACCGCGCCGGGACCTTGCGCGTCCTGCACGCCCCCCTCTCCGGCGGCGCCGTCGAGGTCAGCCGCTCCGACCTGCACGGCTACGTCGGCGCCATCCGGCGCTCCACCGGCATCCTGGTCGCGCGGCCCGTTTAGGCGGCACGGGCCCGCGTGCTCGACGACAGGAACCGGGTGCGGATCTCCGCACCCGGTTCTTCGTCCTCCCGCCACCCGCTTCGAACGCTCGTCCGCCTTGCGTCCACCCCGTCCGCGTAGTATTTGAAACGGCTGAGTCCTCCGTCCGACAGAGGTTCGTCCCGGGCCGCCTCCCGGCGGCATCCCATCCGGTCCGCGCGCAATGGCCCCCACGGGCGGCGCGGACGCGCTTTCCAACCCAATCCCCAGTAGGAGAACCCCACATGCGCCCAACGCGAACGCGCCGGCTGGCCGGCGCCGCGCTGCTGCTGTTCGCGGGCTTGCTCGCGAAGCCGGCGGCCGCGCAGGAGGCGTACACCCTCCGCGGGACGGTCGTGGACGCCGGCACCCAGCGGCCGCTCCCCAGCGTCACGGTCGGAATCCGCGGCACGCAGCTGCGCGCCGTCACCGGCGCCGACGGCCGCTTCTCGCTCCCGGCCCGCGTGCAGCCCGGCACCTACACCCTCGCCTTCACGCTCCTGGGCCGCGGCGAGGCCAGCCGCCAGGTGACGCTCGGCGCCGAGCGCGCCGTGGACGTCGGCAGCGTGCCCCTGGCCGAGACGGCGCTGCAGCTCGAGGGCCTGGTGGCCACCGCCACCGGCGTCACCACCGAGCGGCGCGAGGTGGGCAACACCGTGGCCACCGTGAGCGGCGAGCAGGTGAGCGACGCCCCCGGCGCCACCAGCGTCGACCAGGCGCTGCAGGGGAAGATCGCCGGCGCCGTGATCTCCGAGAACTCGGGGCAGCCCGGCGGCGGCGTCAGCATCCGGCTGCGCGGCACCAACTCGATTCTGGGCGGCGCCGAGCCGCTCATCGTGATCGACGGCGTGCTGGTGGACAACAACTCCGACGCGCTGGTGGGCCTGGGCGCCAACGCCACCCGCGGCAACGCCGCGCTCAGCAACCGCCTCTCCGACATCGCCCCCGCCGACATCGAGCGGGTGGAGGTGCTGAAAGGCGCGGCCGCCGCGGCGCTCTACGGCTCGCGCGCCAACAACGGCGTCATCCAGATCTTCACCAAGCGAGGCCGCTCCGGGCGCCCCCAGGTGTCGTTCCGCAGCGAGCTCTCCGCCAGCAGCACCGGCGAGCGGCTTCCGCTCAACACCGTGCCGATCGCCAACAAGGCCGACTCGGCCGCCTCGGGCGGGGTGATCCGCGTGGGCGACCCGATCCAGCGCTTCGACTATCAGGACCAGCTCTTCCGCACCGGGATGGGCACCGACAACCAGCTCTCCATCTCGGGCGGAAGCGAGGGGAGCACCTACTACCTGTCGGGGAACTGGACGCGCGAGGAGGGGATCTTCCAGGGCACCGACTACACCCGCGCCGGCGTGCGCGCGCGCCTCACCCAGCGGCTCTCCAGCCTGTGGGAGGTGGGCGCCAACCTGAGCTACCTGCGCACCAAGACGCACTACGTCCCCGAGGGCGAGCAGACGCAGGGCGTGCTCACCACCGTGCTCTTCACCCCGCCGTACTTCAACCCCGCGTTCGATCCCGCCGCCGGGCGCTTCCCGTTCTCGCCGGTGATCGGGACCAACCCGCTGGACGTGATCGAGAACTGGGAGGCCAGCAGCGAGGTGAACCGCTTCCTGGGGAGCGCGCAGGCCACCTTCACCCCCCTGCAGAACCTCTCCTTCACCTACCTGTTCGGGCTCGACCAGTCGCAGCAGACCGACGTCTACTTCCAGCCGCCGTTCTCCACCAGCAGCGGCTTCACCGGGAGCATCCAGAACCCGGTGCGCGACATCCGCAAGTTCAACAGCGACCTCACCGGCAACTACGAGCTGGAGCCGCGCGAGGGGTGGCGGCTCACCACCACGGCGGGGATGCGCTACACCTCCGACCGGGTGAACACCGTACGCGCCGCCGCCAGCGACCTCCCGCCGGGCGGCACCACGGTGATCGGCGCGGTGCAGAGCGCCTCGCAGGGGATCACGGAGCTGCGCACCCTGGGCGGCTTCCTGCAGGAGCGGCTGGCGCTCAACGAGCGGCTCTTCGTCACCGCCGGGCTCAACCTGGAGGGCTCCTCGGCGTTCGGCGCCGACGAGCGCTGGCAGCTCTTCCGCCGCCTGGGCGCGAGCTACCTCCTCTCCGACGAGGGCTTCTTCGAGAGCTCCGCGCTGTCGAACGTCTTCTCCACGCTCCGGCTGCGCGCCGCCTGGGGCGAGACGGGCGGGCAGCCGCCCAGCGAGTACCTCTCGCAGAACACGTACATCAACGTGTCGTTCTCGGGGCGACCGGGGCTGCGGCCCAACCTGATCGCGCCCAACCCGAACCTGAAGCCCGAGCGGCAGCGCGAGTGGGAGGCCGGCTTCGAGGCCGGGTTCCTGGACGACCGCGTGGGAGTGGAGTTCACCTACTACGACAAGCTCACCAGCGACCTGGTGCTCTCGGTGCTGCTGGCGCCCACCACCGGCTTCGAAAGACGCTTCGACAACATCGGCGAGCTCTCCAACAAGGGGATCGAGCTGGTGCTGAACACGGTGAACGTGCAGCGCGACCGCTTCCAGTGGACCAGCCGGCTCAACTTCGCGCGCAACCGCAACCGCATCGAGAAGCTGAACGCGGCCAACGACACCATCCTCTTCGACTACCTGAACGCGGTGATCGAGGGGCAGCCGATCGGCGTGTTCATCGGCGGCTACTACCCGCGCGACGCCCAGGGCAACATCATCCTCACCGCCCCGCGCAACGCCACCACGGGGTTCTGGCTGAACGACCCGCGGCGCATCCCCACCCGCGCCCGCGGCTTCAACCCCGCGCGCGGCGACAGCTCGATCGTGCTGCGCAAGATCATCGGCGACCCCAACCCCGACTTCACGGCGTCGCTGCTGAACACCTTCAGCCTCTTCGACCGGGTGGAGGTCTCGTTCCTCCTGGACGGCCGCTTCGGCAACGACGTGGCCAACTTCACCCGCCGGAGCGGCGACTTCTTCGGCTCGTCCGAGAACGCGGGGCTTGAGTCGTCGGGCGACACCGTCCCCGGCACCTTCGCCCGCAACGCCGACCGCAACCTCCTCTACGAGGAGTTCATCGAGGACGGCTCGTTCATCAAGCTGCGCGAGCTGGCGGTGAGCTTCCGCTTCGACCAGCCGTGGGTGCGCCGCTTCGGGGCGCAGCAGATGAGCCTGCGGCTGGCCGGGCGCAACCTGCACACCTGGACCGACTACACGGGGATGGACCCCGAGATCAACCTGTTCGCGGCGAGCACGGTGTCGCGCGGGGTGGACTTCGCCACCACCCCGATCCCGCGCACCTTCTCCGTGGGCCTCTCGCTGGACTTCTGAGGAGGCACTGACATGACCATGAGATCGACCGTCCGGAGGAGCCGCCTGCGCTGGGCAGCGACCGCGGTGCTCGCCGCCGCGTCCGCCGCCGCCGGGTGCTCGCTGGACCTGAAGAACCCCAACGCCCCCTCCGAGGAGGAGGTGATCACCTCGGTCGAGGGGATCATCACGCTGGCGGTGGGGCTGCAGTCGCAGTTCGCCGACAACATCAACATCTTCGTGCGCGCGACCTCGCTCACCACCGACGAGTGGGGGACGCGCCCGATCGCGCTGGCGTCCGACGTGTCGCTGGTCACCGGCAACCCCGACCCGTCGTTCATCTCGGTGTCGGAGCCGTTCGCGGCCGCGTACCGCCTGGCGCGCACGGCCAACATCCTGATCGCCAGCGCTCCCAACGTGGGGCTGGCGCCGGGGTTCCAGGCGGGGGTCACCTCGCTGGCGAAGCTGCTCAAGGGCATGTCGCTGGGGTACCTGTACATGCAGTACGAGCGCCTCCCCGCCGACGCCGGCGAGGCGGCCGTGCCGCAGCCGCGCGCCGAGGTGCTCGACAGCGTGATCGCGCTCCTCGAGGCGGCCCGCGCCGACATCGCCGGCGTCTCCGACGCCGACCTGGCGGGCTTCCGCAGCCGGGTGCTGGGCACGGGCTTCGACCTGCGCAACACCATCGACGCCATGCTGGCCCGCTACTACCTGCTGGACGGGCGCTACCAGGCGGCGATCGACGCGGCGGGGCGGGTGAACCTGGGCGTGCTCTCCACGCTGGCGTACCCCAATCCCGGGCTCAACCCGATCTGGAACTACTCGTCGGTGTCGCGCTACACGGGCACCCGCAAGAACTTCTTCACCGAGGCCGAGGCCGGCGACCTGCGCCCGGCGTACTGGGCCACGCGCAGCGCCGCCACCGGCTCACCGGGCACCCCCGACTCGGTGTTCGACTTCCGCAAGTACGGCGCGCGGAACGACCCGTTCCCCGTGTACCTGCCGGACGAGATGCGGCTGATCCAGGCCGAGGCGTACACCCGGCTGGGGAACTTCCCCCAGGCCGCGGCGCTCGTCAACGCCGTGCGCACGCAGACCGCCGGCGGCGGGCTCGACGAGCCGCGGGCCGGGCTCCCCGCGCTCCCGGCCACGGCGCTCGACACCGAGGCCGAGCTGCTGGCGCAGATCCTCTACGAGCGGCGCTACGAGCTGTACTCGCAGGGGCTGCGCTGGGAGGACCTCCGGCGCCTGTCGGCGTACACCACCAGGCGCCCGTCCATCGAGTTCCTCCCCTACCCGCAGTCCGAGTGCGACCGCAACCCGGCCGATCCCTGCTGATCGGCCAGGTCTGAGACCGCGGGTAGAAAGAGCGAAAGGGGCGCATCCACCGGGGGTGCGCCCCTTCGCGCTGCGGGTGCTTCGCGGTACGAGTGCGTGTGCTGAATTGCCGAGACTGGCTCGGAATGCAGATCTGGAACTGAATGTCTCATACCATGTCGCGGAGCATTGTTCTGGTTCCGAACAGATTGAAATCACACAGAGACACAGAGGAACAGAGGACCACCGGAGGCCTTCGTTTTTCTCTGTGTCTCTGTGTCTCTGTGTGAGGTTTTTCAGGACCTATACCCGAACGATCCTCTGCGTGAGATTTATCCGGTTTTGGAAAGTGGCTCCGGCGCCGGCCGATTTGACGCATCCTCCCCCCGGCGCTACGCTACCGGCGTCCTCCACCCGGCACCGGTGCGGATGTCCGACGACCTCGCCAAGTTCGCGCTGCTCTGCTTCACCTCGCTGCTGGCGATCATCAACCCGCTGAGCACGGCGCCGATGTACCTGGCGCTCACCGAGGGGTACGACGCCGAGCACCGCCGCGCCACCCTGCGCGCGGGGATCGTCACCGGCTTCCTGGTGCTGGTGACGTTCGCGCTCTTAGGCGGGGCGATCTTCCAGTTCTTCGGCATCACCATCCACGCCTTCCGCATCGCCGGCGGCTTCATCTTCTTCGGCATCGGGATGGACATGCTGCAGGCCAAGCAGCGCACGCGCGGCAAGGCCACCGAAGAGGAGGAGCAGGAGGGCCGCGTGCGCGAGAACGTGGGCGTCACCCCGCTGGGGATCCCCATGATCACCGGCCCCGGGGCGATCACCACGTCATGGTGCTGATGACCGAAGCCCGCACGCCGGTGCGCGGCGCCATCGTCTTCGCCGCGGTGACGGCGGTGCTCGCCATCGCCTGGACCACGCTGGCGGCGGCGCCCCGGCTGGTGCGCTTCTTCGGCAGGACGGGGCTGAACGTGATGACGCGGATCATGGGGCTGCTGGTGACGGTCATCGCCGTGCAGCTCATCGTCGACGGCGCCCGTCCCCTGCTGGTGGAGGTGATCCGCGCCGCGAACGAGTCCGCGCGCTGAGCGACCTCCATCGGACGACCACGGCCGGACCGGCGAATCGCCCGTCCGGCCGTCTGCCGTCCCGCCGGCGCGGATCGGCTCCCGCTCTACTTGCCCGATGCGGCGTCCGCACGCGGCGCGGCCAGCACCAGCACCACGTCGTTGACGTTGGTCCCCGTGGGCCCGGTGACGAGCAGGTCGCCCGCGGCGCGCAGGAAGCGGTGCGCGTCGTTGTCCTGCAGCGCCTCGGCCGCGACCACCCCCGCGGCGTCGGCCCGCGCCACCGTCTCCCCGTCCACGATCCCGCCCGCCGCGTCTGTGGGCCCGTCGGTGCCGTCCGTCCCCAGCGCCGCGGCGACGACGCCCGCGTGCCCCTCCAGCTCCACGGCCAGCGCCAGCGCCAGCTCCTGGTTGCGCCCGCCGCGGCCCTGCCCGCGCACCGTCACCGTGGTCTCGCCGCCCAGCAGCAGGGCCAGCGGGGGGTCTCCGGGCGCGAGCTCCGCCTGCCGCGCCAGCCCCAGCCAGGCGATCCCGTGCGCCACCTCGCGCGCCTCGCCCTCCAGGTCGTCGGCCACGATTTCGGCGCGGCAGCCCAGCCGCTCCGCTTCGGCCGCCGCTCCCTCCAGCGCGTCGCGGTTGCCGGCGATCACGTGCGCCGACAGGCGGGACTCGTCGAGCTCGCCCGGCCCGGGCGTCTCCGGCGCCTCGCCCGCGGCGCCCGCCTGGAGCCAGCGCACGGCCGCCGCCGGGGCGGTGACCTCGTAGCGCAGCAGCACCTCCAGCGCGTCCGCGAAGGTGGTGGGGTCGGGCACCGTGGGCCCCGAGGCGATCACGTCCAGCGGCGAGCCCACCACGTCGGAGACGGCGAGCGTCACCACCCGCGCCGGCAGCGCCGCGCGCGCCAGCCACCCCCCGCCGATCCGCGACAGGTGCTTGCGCACGGTGTTCAGCTCGCGGATGGTGGCCCCCGCGCGCAGCAGGCGCTCGGTGAGCACCCGCAGGTCGCCCAGGGAGACGCCCGGTGGGGGCGCGGGCCAGAGCGCGGAAGCGCCGCCGGAGAGGAGGCAGAGGAGCAGGTCGCGCTCGCCCGCCGCCCGGGCGGTCCGCAGCGCGTCCGCGGCGCCGGCCAAGCCGCGCGCGTCGGGCACCGGGTGCGCCGCCTCCCACAGCTCCAGCGGGGGGACGGGCTCGCCGTGGCGGTCCTTGGTGGTCACCGTCCCCCCCACGACGCGCTCCCCCAGCACCTCCACGGCGCCCCGCGCCATCCGCGCCGCCGCCTTCCCCGCCGCCACGATCCAGACGTGCTCGACGCGCGAGAGGTCGATCCGCTCCCGGCCGGCGACCGTCAGCGCGTCGCCGTCCAGCGCCAGCGCGCGGCGGACGGCCTCGCGCGCGTCCGCGGCGGCCACGGCGGCGTCCAGGATGCGGCGGGCGTCCTCGCGCAGGCTCATCGGGTGACGGGGGTGAGCGGCGGGCGGCCCAGGAGCACCGCGTGGGCGTTGCGGGCGGCCAGCATCGCCATCTCCTCCCGGGTCTCGCGCGTGGCCGAGCCCACGTGGGGGAGGAGGACGGCGTTGGGGAGGTCGAGGAGCCCCGGGGCGAGCGCCGGCTCGCGCTCGTAGACGTCGAGCCCCGCCCCGGCGAGCGGGCCCTCGCGCAGCGCGTCGACCAGCGCCGCCTCGTCCACCAGCGCGCCGCGTGCGGTGTTGACCAGGAAGCTCCCGGGCCGCATCCGCGCCAGCGCGCCGGCGCCGATCACGTGGCGCGTCTCGGGCGTGAGCGGCGCGTGCAGGGAGAGGACGTCGCTCCGGGCGAGCAGCTCGTCGAAGGAGACGGATTCCGCCCCGAGCGAGCGCTCCTCGTCCTCCGCCAGCCGCGACCGGCTGTGGTAGACGACGCGCATCCCGAAGCCGCCCGCGCGCCGCGCCACCGCCCGCCCGATCCGCCCCATCCCGAAGATCCCCAGCGTCTTCCCCCCGAGGTCCCCGCCCAGGTAGTCCCAGAAGCCCCAGCCGTGGAACCGGCCCGCCCGCAGGTCTCGCTCCGCCTGCGGCAGGCGGCGGACGGTGGCCAGGATCAGCGCCCAAGCGAGGTCGGCCGTGGCGTCGGTCAGCACGTCGGGCGTGTTGGTGACCACGATGCCGCGCGCGCGGCAGGCGGCCAGGTCCACGTGCTCGTAGCCCACGACGGCGTTGGCGACGACGCGCAGCTTCGGCGCCCGCTCCAGCAGCGCCGCGTCGACCCGCTCGGTGAGGATGGTGACCAGCGCGTCGGCGTCGCCCAGCTCGCCCTGCCAGCCGTCGGGGCCCGCGAGCGCGCCGGCCTCGCGCAGGAGGGCGGCGGCCGCGTCGGGGAGCGGGAAGGTGGTGACGGTCTTCGCCATCAGCGGGCCCCGAGCGGCTTCTCCCACAGCGACGTCCCCGCGCCCCGGAGCCCCAGCTTCGCGTGCTCGGCGATGCTCATCTCCCGGAAGCCGAGCGCGCGGACGATCGGGGGGATCGCGGTGCGGCGGTAGGGGAAGGCGGTGCGGAGCGCGCGCACCCCCTGCCCGGCCAGCCACACCTCCAGCGCGCCGAGCGCCTCGCGCGCCAGCCCCTTCCCGCGGTGCGCGGGGACCATGACGAGCATCCCCAGGAGCGCCACGTCGGGCTCGGGGCTGCCGCGCCACCAGCCGAGCACGCCCGCGTCCCCGCCCGTCTCCAGCAGCGTGAGCGCCGCCACCGCGCGCCCCGGCGTGGCCGCGCACCCCGCCAGCTCGCGCGCCGCCGCGTCGGGCGCGGGGCCGGGCTGCCCCGCGAGCGCCTGGAAGTAGTCGGCCCCCGCCTCCAGCAGCGCCTGGAGCCGCGCCTCGTCGCCGGGCCCCAGGAGGTGGAGCGCCAGCCGCGCGGACTCGATGGCGCCGATGCCGTCTGGTGCGCTGGTCACGAACGAGCCTCTTCGCAGCGTATTCGGAAACGATGTCATCCTGAGGGAGCCGCGGCGCCGAACCCCGCCACCGCACGAATGCATGGCGGCGACCGAAGGATCTGCGGGTTGGATCCGAGCGTGAGCCCGACTGACGTGCAATCCCCACCCGCAGATCCTTCAGGCGCACAGGCTCCTGTGCAGACGCGGCTTCGGCGCGTGCGCCCTCAGGATGACAACGTTATGGGTTCGGGATATCCGATCCCGGGGGTCGGCCGGCGGGGGAAGTTGCCCCGCGGCGGGAGCCGTCGTCAAGTTGATGCGAAGTTACTCTCGCACTTTCGCACTTCGCACTTTCGCACTCGTGGTCCCGGGAGGTTCGTGAGCACGCAACTGGAGTCCCGCCACTTCTACCGCACCGGCGACACCGTGCGGCACGTGGGCGGCGCCACCGGCACCGTCGTCGAGGGGCTCGCCCTGTACGCCGTGGTCCGCTGGGACGACGGGCGGCAGGAGGAGGTCGACCAGCTCGACCCCGCCATCACCGTCCTGGAGCGCGCGTCGAGGGAGTGACCCGCCCCCCGCGGAACCTCCGGCGCGCATCGGGATACAAGGCGCGTCTCAGTCGAGCACAACCCACACAAACTGCTACACGCCCGCGGAGCAGCCGTGCCGCCGCGGGGGAGCGTGCGCGCCGGAAGTGGCGCATCGCGCGGCGCGGCTTTACCTTGCGGGTGATCCCGATCCCCACGGAGAAGTGAGGCAGTACATGATGTACCAGGCGTTCGAGCAGCCCGGCGCGCGGGCCAAGACCGTCCTCATCGTGGAGGACCAGCTGGAGGTGCGGGCCATCAACGCGATGTACCTGCACCACCACGGGTACCGCGTGCTGGCGGCCGAGAACGGGGTCGACGGGCTGCAGGCCGCGCGCGAGGGCGCGCCCGACCTGATCCTGATGGACATCTCGGTTCCCGGCATCGACGGCATCCGCGCCACCGAGCAGCTCAAGCGCGACCCGGCCACCGGGCACATCCCCGTGGTGATCATCACCGCGCACCCGTACGGCTCGGTGGGCCGCCGCGCGGTCGACGCCGGGTGCGACGGCTACCTGACCAAGCCGTGCGACCCGCGCCGCATCCTCCAGGAGGTCCGGCGCCGCCTGGGCGAGCCGTCGGCCCAGTAGTCCGGACCATCGACAGCCCGCGGATGCCGCACCCCTTCGATCCGAGCTGGTGCGCGCGGATCAACGCGCGCCCGGCTCCCCCTCCCGGGCCGCCCGCGCCTTCCCCGCCGCCGGCTCCCGCGCCGCGCCCGTTCCAGCCGCGCGAGGTGCCCACGCGGCACGTCTGCGAGCTCTGCGGCACGGTGATGTTCGACCACAACTGCAAGATCGTCTGCCCCAACTGCGGCTACAAGCGCGACTGCAGCGACCCTTAGCGCACAGTCGGTGCGGCCGGTGGCGCTTGCGTTGCGCTTGCCTCTCCCCTTGCATTTTGCTTGCACTCTCCTTATCCTTCCGGAACACCCCGGGAAGGAGGAGGGATGAGCGCGGCGGCGTTGCTGACGGGGAGCAGGGACGAGATCACCGAGGCGGCCCACGATCCGCGGATCGAAGAGGCCGAAGCGGCGATCCTCCGTTTCGGGCGTACGGGCGCGGTCCGCGACGCCAACCTGTACGCGCGCTCCTGCTATTCTCTCGTCCACGAGATCGTCCACCAGCAGTTCCCCCGCGACGTGCGGCGCGAGGCGCTGCAGGCGGCCGCCACCAAGGTGCTGGACGCCGGCGTTTTCGTGGGCCTCGGCCCCGACGAGGGATGGCTGGCCTGGTCGCTCGCCCACGAGCTACGGGATCTGGCGGCCGCTTACGGCGTTCCGGTGGAGTCGGTGCGCGCCCCGCGCCCGCCGCGCGAGGGAGGGCGCGGGCAGGGCGCGCTGAGCGTGGGGCGTCTGGCCACGCTCGCCCACGAGGTGCTCCGCATCGCCGGGAGCGCCACCGCGCTGGAGGAGATCCAGCAGGTCCTGGGGCTGAGCAGCGCGGAGGCCGCGGCGCTCTTCGGGGTCAGCCGGCAGGCGGTGGACCAGTGGCGCAGGAACGGCGTGCCCGCGGAGCGCGTGGCCGACGTCGAGCGCGTGCGCGACGTGGCCCAGGTGCTGTACGAGGAGCTCATCCCCGAGCGCATCCCGCAGGTGGTGCGCAACCCGGCGCGCGGGCTGGGCGGGCGCTCCATCCTCGACGTGCTCGCCGAGCCCGCGGGGGCCGAGCGGGTGCGCGCCTACCTCGCCCGGCTGTATTCGTTCGAGGCGGCGTGAAGCACGTCCGCCGCGGCGGCGCCTATTACCGGGTGTGCAAGCCGGACTGGACGGACTGCGGCGACACGTCCTTCTCCCAGCTGCGGGGCGGGCGCTGGAACGCGCCCGGCGAGCACCGCGTCCTCTACCTCAACCGGACCGTGCGCATGGCCGCCCTGCAGGCCGTCGAGAACTTTCGCGGGGAGGCGCACTCGCTCTTCGACCTTCGTGTCGAGCGCCGCCCGCACCTGCAGGGCTTCGACGTGCCGCGCGACGAGTACGTGGACGCCGTCACGGACGCCGGTCTCGCGGCGATCGGGCTGCCGGCCAGCTACCCCGACGGGGTCGGCTGGGACGCGTGCCAGGAGATCGGGCGCGCGGCGTACCGGGCCGGCGAGCGGGGGATCGCCTGCCGCACGGCGTGCCACGGCGGCGGCGACCCCGACCACGAGGAACTGGCGCTGTTCGACCGGGATGGCAGCCCCGCCCGCCCGGGTGAGCGGTTGACCTTCGACCGCTGGTTCCCTTCGGGCGGCGTCTGAGCCCGTCCGGCCCCCGCCCGTGTCACACGCGGTCGGGGCGCGGCGTTCTTCTCTTCCGCTTGGTCGGCGGCGCCGCCACGTGGGGGGATTGCCGCCCGGCGCCGCCGCGCCTAACATTCGTTGAAACGTCCAACCGTCCGTTCCTCCCACCACAGCTCCACCGAAGTGAGGACCGCCATGCGCCGAGAGATCCTGCTCGCCGGCACCTTCGTCGTCGCCACGACCGCCGCCCTTTGCGGGCAGGCCGCCCAGACTCCCCAGCAGTTCGCCGACGCGATGGCGCGCGAGCACGCGCACGACGCGCCCGTGGCCAACGCCAGCGCGCAGGCGCCCCGGCAGCAGGTGCGCACGCAGGAGGTGGTCTACGACACCGTGAACGGGAAGCCGGTGCGCGGCTTCATGGCGTGGCCCGCGCGCGGGGGGCGCTTCCCCGCCGTGGTGATGATCCACGAGTGGTGGGGGCTGAACGACAACGTCAGGCAGATGGCCCAGCGCCTGGCGGGCGAGGGGTACCGCGTGCTGGCGGTGGACCTGTACGGCGGGCGGGTGGCCTCCACGCCCCAGGAGGCGGGCACCTACATGCGCGAGGTCACCAACAACACCGGCCAGGCGGTGTCGAACCTGCGCTCGGCCGCCGCGTTCCTCAAGGAGCGGCAGCGCGCGGCCAAGGTGGGCGTGGTGGGGTGGTGCTTCGGCGGGGCGTGGGCGCTGCAGTCGGCGCTGATCATGCCCGAGTACGTGGACGCCACGGTGATGTACTACGGGCGCCCGGTGACCGACCGCGACCGGCTGGCCAACCTGGACGGGCCGCTCCTGGGGCTGTTCGGCGCCGAAGACCGCAGCATCCCGGTGGAGCAGGTGCGGCAGATGGAGAGCACGCTCAAGGAGCTGGGCAAGCCGGTGGAGGTGCACGTCTACGAGGGCGCGGCCCACGCCTTCGCCAACCCCTCGGGCCAGGCGTACAAGGCCGAGGCCGCCGAGGACGCCTGGACCCGCACCCTCGCCTTCTTCGGGCAGCACCTGAGGACGCCCGCGCAACGCTAGGGAACTGCAGGGGCAGGGGACAGGGAACAGGGGACAGCCGGTGGCTCGCGGCGGTCCCCTCGCTCGTCCGGTGCGGCCGCGGGGACGACCCGGATCACGTCCCGCGTCGGTCGCAGGCTGTCCCCTGTCCCCTGGTCCCTGTACCCTGCTGTTCGATCCCGCGCCCCTCGCGCGTTAGATTGGGAACGTAGTGCCCCTCCGGTCCGTCCTCCCTCTCCCGGAGACCGAGCCATGCGCTTCGGCCGCTCGCTCGCCGCCCCGCTCCTCGCCCTGCCGCTCCTGACGGGGGCGTGCTCTCCCGACATCCCCACCGTCGACCCCGGCGTGGTGGAGCCGCCCGCGTCGGCGGCGCTGCCGGTGCTGGGGCTGGGGGCGGTCACCGAGCGCGGCACCTCGGAGCTGTGGGTGCACGGGGAGTGGGCGTACACGGGCACCGTCAGCAAGGGCGGCACCGTCGGCAACGTGGTGAAGGTGTGGAACGTGGCCGGCGGCGCGCCGGTGCTGGTGGACTCGCTGGTGGTGCCGGGCCCGCCCCCGGGCGCCGCGTCGAGCCTGACGCCGCGCTTCCACGGCGAGCACGGGGAAGACGGCGAGGACGGGCACGACCACGGCGCCGCCGGCCCCAGCCGCATCGCCGACCTGCAGGCCTCGGACGACGGGCGCATCCTGGTGGTGGCCACGGAGGGCGGGCCCGGCTCCATCGTGATCTACGACCTGGCCAGCCCCGGCCACCCCGTGCTCCTCACCCGCTACGCCACCTCGAGCATCTCGCCCGGGGTGCACACCTGCGAGGTGGCGCGGGTGGACGGGCGGCTGTACGCCTTCCTCTCGGTGGACCCCTCGGGGAGCGCGCCGGCCAGGCTGGTGATCGTGGACCTGGGCGACCCGCGCGCTCCCCGCCAGGTGTGGCAGGCGGTGCTGGGCGACCCGTACCAGCACGACGTGTTCGTGCGCGACGGCATCCTGTTCACCGCCATGTGGGACGACGGGGTGGGGATCTGGGACATCGGCGGGGGCGGCGCGGGAGGCAGCGTCTCGAACCCCATGCTGATGGCGGAGCTGGAGACGGTGGACGGCGACGTGCACAACCTCTACTGGTTCCACGACCCGCAGACGGGGTCGAAGCGCTGGCTGTTCGTGGGCCAGGAGACCGGGATCGGCGGCGGGCAGTACCGGGGCGACGTGCACGTGGTGGACGTGTCCGACCTCACCCGGCCGCGCGAGGTGGCGTTCTTCCACGTGGAGGGCGCCGGCGCGCACAACTTCTCGGCCGACGAGCAGCGGGGGGTCTTCTACTCCGCCTTCTACAACGCGGGCGTCCGCGCGCTCGACGTGCGCGGCGACCTGGCGGCGTGCACGGCCGGCGAGCGCGCCCCCGACGGCCGCTGCGACCTGGGGCTGATGGGCCGCGAGCTGGCGCACGGGCTGGGCGACCGCGACGTGTTCGTGTGGGGCGTGCACCGGGTGGGCGGCGCGCTCTACGCCTCGGACATGAACAACGGGCTGTGGAAGCTGGACGTCTCGGCGGTGCGGTAGGGACGGGAGTGCGAAGTGCGAGGTGCGAAGTACGAAGTGCTGGAGGATTGCCGCGCTCGATCCTTCTCAGGAGGTGACCCGTGCGAGCCGTCCTGATCGCCCTGCTCCTGGCCGCCGGCCCGGTGCCCGGCGCGTCCCGCTGAGCCTTCCCGCCCCACGCCAATCGAAGCCGCGCTTCTCATCCCGGGGGCCGCCGGTCGATACCGGCGGCCCGGCCGGCTGTGGCCGGGTCGCTCCTTGCACGAGCCGGGCGGAGCGGTCAACGTGTAGGGCGTGGATGGGCGCGCTACCGGGAGGACGGATGATCCGGCTGGGGGTGACGGGGACCGACACGGGGGTGGGGAAGACGTTCGTGGCCACCGTGCTGCTGCGGATGCTGCGCAGCCGCGGGTGCCGCGTGGCGGCGATGAAGCCGGTGGAGGCGGGCGTGCCGCCCGGCGACCCGAAGAGCGACGCCGGCCGCCTGCGCGAGGCCGCCGGCGGCGAAGACCCGCTCGAGCTGGTGCGCCCGCTGCTCCTGGCCGAGCCGCTGGCGCCGTGGGTGGCCACCGCGCGCGGCGGCACCAGCGTGGACCTGGACGCCCTCGACGCCGCCTTCCGCCGCCTGGCCGAGGGGCGCGACGCCATCGTGGTGGAGGGCGCCGGCGGGCTCCTGGTGCCGCTCACCCGCGAAGTGGCGTACGACGGCCTCTTCGTGCAGTGGGACCTGGACCTGGTGGTGGTGGCCGGCAACCGCCGCGGCGCCATCAACCACACCCTCCTCACCGTCCGCGCCGCGCACGACGCGGGGCTCAGGGTGCGCGGCGTGGTGCTCAACGCCCTCTCGCCCGAGCCGCCCGGGATCGCCGAGAGCACCAACCTGGAGTCGCTCGCCGAGCTGCTGGCCCCGGTCCCCGTCCTGGCGCTCCCCTGGATCCGCAAGGCGCACGACGAGCGCTACGTGCTGGAGATCGCCGAGGAGAGCGGCCTGGGCGCCCTCCTCGGCGACCGCGTGCGGGAAGACGGGGAGTAGAGCGGGAGAGGCGGCGACGAGAAAGCGGCGGCGCGAACCGG